>JARFQZ010000129.1 GCA_029287515.1 Lysobacterales bacterium | reverse complement strand
ATGTCCACGGCTGCCGCGATCAGCGAGGTTTCCGCGCAAACCGAGGAGTTTCGGGGAAGCAAGCCCAGCGAGACCGTGGCCAGCCCCTCGACCCCCCTGCTGGCCGGGGAAACCGACAGTTTTGCTGAACCGGAGCCTGTTCAGCCACCTCCAGCGCCGGCCGAGACGCCCGTAGCCGAAGTCGAAGAGGAGCTTGTCGAACCAGAGGAAGAGCTTGCCGCGCCCGAAGCGGATATCGCAGAAGCTGTGAGTGAAGAGACGCCCGGGGAACCTGAACAGGAACCCCTTGCCGAAGCGGATTCGGAACCACAGCTGCGGGACCAGCTGGAACTGGTGCCGCCGTCCGAGGAAAGTGACCTCGACAGCGCTTACGGGTTTGAAGAGACGGAAGAAGTTACCGCCGATGCTTCGGTCGCAACGTCCACGTTGCGCGAGAACCTTGCCCGCACCGAAGAAGAGTTGATCACACAGCAGCAGCAGAACGAGTACCTGGAACAGCGTATCAAAGAGTTGGAAGCCCAGCTCGCCGATACGGATGAAGGTAATGTCGAAGACGCTGACATGGCCAATATGGAAGAACGGCTAAGGCAGGAACGCCAACAGCAAACGGCCAGCCAGGAGGCCAGCGAGCCCTGGTACAGCAAGATACCGCTCTGGCTGGTAGGGTTACTGGTGCTGGCTGCCGGCGCCATCGGCTGGCTGCTCAGCCGGCGTGGCGGTGAGGAACTTCTTTCCGAAGAGGAGCAGATCAAGGAGATCAAGGACGAGGCCGAGGAAGTTCTGCGGGTGCTGGAGGAGCCGCCGGAAGCGCCGGAGGAACAGGCTGCCGAAGAACAGGCCGAAAAGGCAGCGGAAGAGGGTGCGCCGGAGGGTGCGAAAGAAAAGCCCGCCGCGGCTTCATTCGGGACCGGCGGTGATGATGCCGAGCTCCTCGATGAAGAAAGCTCCGATCCGGAAATCCAGCTTGACCTGGCCCGCGCCTATATTTCCATGGGCGACAAGGAAGCGGCCCGCGTGATTCTCGAAGAAGTCCAGAATAACGGCAACGAGTCTCAGCGCGAAGAAGCCAGGAAGATGCTGGACCTGCTGGTCTCCTGACCCGCAGGTTTAAGCCCATGTCATGCGGTACGCCATCGGGCTCGAATATGATGGCAGCCAGTTTTACGGCTGGCAGATCCAGCGCCAGGAACCCACGGTGCAGGGGTGCCTGGAACAGGCTGTAGCCGCCGTAGCCGATCACGAGGCCAGGGTGACCTGCAGCGGCAGGACCGATACGGGCGTCCACGCGCTTTGCCAGGTGGCGCATTTCGATTCGGATGCGCATCGCGAGGAGCGCTCCTGGATCCTGGGATTGAACAGCAATCTTCCCGCCGGGATCAGCGTTCTCTGGATCCGAAACGTTGATGATTCATTTCATGCCCGCTTCAGCGCCTTTGCGCGCAGTTACCGCTACGTCATTCTCAACCGCTGGATTCGTCCCGCCCTGGACGCGAAACGCATGAGCTGGTGTCGCACGCCGCTTGACGCTGATAAGATGAACCGGGCCGCCCGGTGTTTGATGGGCGAACACGATTTCACCTCTTTCAGGGCGCGGGCCTGCCAGGCCCGGCACGCAGTGCGGGAAATCCAACAGATTGCAGTTTCACGCCAGGGCAACCTGGTTTCCCTGGACGTCACTGCAAACGGCTTTCTTTACCACATGGTGCGGAACATCGCCGGCAGTCTTTTGCAGGTGGGCAGCGGAGAACAGGAGACGGCCTGGGTGAAAGAAGTGCTTCAGAAAATGGACCGGACACTGGCTGCCCCGACCGCGCCGCCCGAGGGTCTGTATTTCGTGGGCGCCCGTTATCCCGAACAATACGGCCTGCCTTCCGAAACGCCGGATTTTCCGCGGGGCAGGGGGTTATCCTGATGGTCCGGGTAAAAATTTGCGGCCTGACCCGCAGGCAAGACATCATCGACGCGGTAAAAGCCGGTGCGGATGCCCTTGGTTTTGTCTTTTCTGACCGCAGTAAAAGGGTAATCGGTGCCGGTGAGGCGGAAAAACTGGTGCGTGAAGTGCCAGCTTTTGTGTCCCGGGTCGGTCTCTTCATGGACCAGGAGGCAGCAATCATACGGGATGTGCTTGAGCGTGTGCCGCTGAGCCTGTTGCAGTTCCACGGTCGCGAGGCTCCGGACTTCTGCAGGCAATTCGGGCTGCCGTACGTCAAGGCGCTGAGCATCGGGGACGAGCGGGTCCTGAACCGGGCGGAGCGGGACTATGCCGATGCGGCCGGCTTGCTGCTCGACAGTCATGCCCCGGGCGGGCCAGGTGGCACCGGAGAAGTGTTCGACTGGTCGGAAATTCCGGATATACGCCTGCCGCTGGTGCTGGCCGGCGGGCTTACACCGGAGAACGTGGGACAGGCGGTGCGCCGGGTGAAGCCCTGGGCCGTGGATGTATCGAGTGGTGTGGAAGAAGCACCGGGACTGAAAAGCGCTGCAAAAATGCAGGCATTTATCAGCGAGGCAAAACGTGAGTACTGAAATTGAATTCGTCAGTGAACCCTCTTTCGAACCGGATGAGCTGGGCCATTTTGGCCCCTACGGAGGCACTTATGTTTCCGAAACCCTGATCCATGCCCACGAGGAACTGAAAGAAGCCTATTACCGCTGGCGCAAAGACGATGAGTTCATGGCCCGGCTGGATGCCGACCTGGCCCACTACGTTGGCCGCCCATCGCCCGTGTACCATGCCAGCAGGCTCACGGAAGTGGCGGGTGGCGCCCGCGTCCTGCTCAAGCGTGAGGACCTCAATCACACCGGGGCGCACAAAATCAACAACACCGTGGGGCAGGCGCTGCTCGCGGATTACATGGGCAAGTCGAGGATCATAGCGGAGACCGGAGCCGGTCAGCACGGGGTGGCTTCGGCGACGGTGGCGGCCCGGTTGGGGAAGGAATGCGTCGTTTACATGGGCGAAGTGGATATCCAGCGCCAGGCGATCAACGTGTTCAGGATGAAGCTGCTGGGCGCCGAAGTACGCGCGGTTTCCTCCGGTTCTAAAACTCTAAAGGATGCCCTGAACGAGGCCATGCGGGACTGGGTAACCAATGTGGACGACACGTTCTACATCATCGGAACGGTGGCGGGCGCCCATCCGTACCCGGTCATGGTCCGTGATTTCAATGCGGTGGTTGGCCGCGAAGCGCGCCGGCAGATGCTCGATGAATACGACGCTCTGCCCGATGCGCTGGTGGCCTGCGTGGGCGGCGGTTCCAACGCGTTGGGATTGTTCCACCCGTTCCTCGGCGACCGGGACGTGAAAATGTACGGTGTCGAGGCCGCCGGCCACGGCTTGCACACCGGCGAGCATGCCGCTTCGTTGTGCGCCGGCCGGCCAGGTGTGTTGCACGGTTGCCGCACCTACCTGATGGATGACGATGCCGGCCAGATCCAGCACACGCATTCGGTATCCGCGGGGCTGGACTATCCGGGCGTGGGTCCGGAGCATGCCTGGCTAAAGGACACCGGCCGTGCGCAGTATGTCGGGATAACCGACGACGAAGCCATGCAGGCTTTTCACCAGCTGACGCGACTGGAAGGTATTCTGCCGGCCCTGGAAAGCAGCCACGCCGTTGCGTATGCGATGAAACTGGCCGCTGAAATGCGGCCCGACCAGACGGTGCTGGTTAACCTTTCCGGCCGGGGTGATAAAGACGTCCAGACCGTTGCGGAACTGGAGGGGATTTCCCTGTGAGCAACCGTATCGACCGGCGTTTCAGCAGTCTCGCCGACCAGCAGCGTGCAGCCCTGATCCCTTTCATTACCGCGGGCGATCCCGAACCGGGCTGGACGGTGGCGATCATGCATTCACTGGTGAAAGCCGGTGCAGACGTGCTTGAACTGGGCGTGCCGTTTTCAGATCCGGCCGCGGACGGCCCCGTTATCCAGGCGGCCAGCGAGCGGGCAATCGCACAGGGCGTGAGCCTTTGCACCGTGCTTGGAATCGTTCGTGAATTCCGTGAGCAAGATCCCGACACGCCGGTTGTGCTGATGGGATATCTCAACCCTATCGAGCGATACGGGCACGCGGACTTCGCCCGTGATGCCTCCAGTGCCGGTGTGGATGGCATCCTGATGGTGGATTGTCCGCCCGAGGAAATGGTGCATCTTCGCGGTGAACTGGATGACCACGGAATTTATCCGATCTGCCTGGTTGCGCCCACAACGACGCCGGAGCGCATGTCCAGCATCGCCAGCCAGGCCAGGGGTTACATTTACTACGTCTCGTTCAAAGGCATTACCGGGGCAAACCGTCTGGAGCAGGCCAACCTGGAGAAGCCGGTCAGTGAGCTGAGGGCGCATTGCGATTTACCCCTGGCTGTCGGGTTCGGAATCAAGGGGCCGGAGAGTGCTGCCGCGGTAGCGGGGCTGGCCGATGGCGTGGTCATCGGAAGCGCGTTGATCGAACAGCTTGCCGGCAGTGCAACCGGGCAGCAGGCATGTGACCGGGCGTCTGACTTTCTTGCACCCATTCGCGAGGCGATGGACAATAGCAGGTTATGAGCTGGTTCCAGAAATTGATGCCCTCGCGGATTCGTACCGAGGGCGGAAGCAAACGCAACGTGCCCGAAGGCCTTTGGACCAAGTGCAATGCCTGCACTGCCGTGCTTTACCGCCCTGAGCTTGAGCGTAACCTGTCGGTTTGCCCCAAGTGCAACAACCACATGCCCCTGCCGGCCAGGACCCGGCTGAAGCTGTTCCTGGACTCCGGAACCCATCGCGAGATCGCCGCAAACCTTGAGCCGGCCGACCCGCTGAAGTTCCGCGACAGCAAAAAATACCGTGAACGCATCCATGCCGCGCAGAAAAAGACCGGTGAAAAGGACGCGCTGATTGCATTGGCCGGAAAGCTCAATGGCATGGACACGGTGGCCTGCGCTTTCGAATTCGCCTACATGGGGGGATCGATGGGCTCGGTGGTCGGTGAAAAGTTTGCCCGGGCCGGGCAGGAATGCCTGCGGACCCGGGCGCCGTTGGTCTGCTTCTCGGCCACCGGCGGGGCAAGGATGCAGGAGGGGCTGTTTTCATTGATGCAAATGGCCAAAACCAGTGCAGTGCTGGCGCGGATGTCGGAAGAAGGCATTCCTTACATCTCGGTGCTCACTCACCCAACCACCGGTGGCGTGTCTGCAAGCCTGGGTATGCTGGGTGATGTGAACATCGCTGAGCCCGAGGCGCTGATCGGTTTCGCCGGGCCCCGGGTCATCGAGCAGACGGTTCGGGAAAAATTGCCCGAGGGTTTTCAGCGGAGTGAATTTCTGCTCGAAAAAGGCGCGATCGACATGATTGTCGACAGGCGCCAGTTACGCGATGAAATTTCCGCTTTGCTGCACCTGCTGACCGGCGGCAAGCGCCCGAAATCCGTCGCCGGAGAGGTTGTTACCTCCTGACCTGAATCAGATACCCGTGGGTCCCCCTTCGCTTCCCGGAACGCTGTCCGACTGGCTTGATTTACTGGAGAGCCGGCACCCCAGGGCCGTCGACCTTGGCCTTGATCGTGTAAACGCCATCTGGCAACGCATGGGCCGCCCAGGCCCTGCGCCCAGGATCTTCACAGTGGCCGGCACCAATGGCAAGGGGTCAACGGTGTCTACCCTGTGTTCACTTCTCGGTGCACTGGGCCATTCGCACGGCAGCTATACCAGTCCGCACGTTGAAGACTACAACGAACGGGTGCGAATCAACGGTGAACCGGTCAGCGACGAAGTCCTGCTGGACGCTTTCTCTCGAATCGAGAATTACCGCGGAGATCTCAGTCTGAGCTATTTCGAGTTCGGCACGCTGGCGGCCATCGACATCCTGTCGCGGTCAAAACTGGATTATGCGGTGATGGAAGTCGGCCTTGGCGGCCGGCTGGACGCGGTAAACATACTGGACGCCGATTGTGCGGTCAGAACGCCGATAGGGCTGGATCACCAGGAATATCTCGGGGAGGACCGGGAAAGCATCGGGCGGGAAAAAGCCGGGATCATCCGCGAGGGGAAGGCGGTCGTCTGTGGTGATGCCGACCCGCCTGCGAGTATTCTCGAAGTGGCTGCACGCCGGGGCGCGCACCTCAGGTTGCTGGGGCGGGATTTCAGCATCGTTGAAAGCGCGGGGCAGGCCCACTTCAGCATGGAAGGACTGGAACTGGACGTGCCGTTGCCCGTACTGGCGGGCGCTCACCAGTTGAACAACATGGCGACCGCCCTGGCGGCGCTTTTTGAATTGATTCCCTCTGCCCGGAAGAAACCCGCCGAACTGTCTGACGGGCTGCGCTCGGTTTCCCTGCACGGGCGGTTCGAACGCGTCCGGGACCACCCCGCCGTCTGGCTCGATGTGGGCCACAACCCCCTGGCGGCCGGCGTTGTTGCAGAGGCTATGGCCGATGCGCTGCAAGCGGGCGGGCTGGGGCAGTGCCGGTGCGTTCTGGGCATGCTCGTTGACAAGGATGTCGCATCGGTAGCCGCTGCAATGGATCCGGTTATAGACGCCTGGTATTGTGCCGGGATTGGCAGTGACCGGGGCCAGACAGGTGCGGAACTCGCAGGGCGTCTCGTGCAGTCGGGCCTGGTTCTGGACGTGAGGGAATTCGCAACGGTGGGTGAGGCCCTGGATTCGGCATTGGCGGATAGCCGGGACCAGGATGCCGTGCTGGTTTTTGGTTCATTCCTGACGGTGACTGACGCAATGCGGCATTTGAATACCGATACTGCTAGAATCCACACCGAGGGGCAGGGCTGACGGATGATAAAAATAAATGGATACAGCGCTTAAGCAAAGACTGGTCGGCGCCAGCGTGCTGATTGCCTTGGCGGTCGTGGTTTTACCCATGTTACTGGGAGGGCGGCCGGACCAATCGAATCCCGAGTCGCAGACCATAGAATTACCCCCGAAACCGGCAGAACTGGACTTCGAAACCCGGCGCTATCCCATTGGTGATGAAAAGGCTTCGGCGTCCCGGGAACAGGAACCTGAATCACGAAGGCCTTTGCCGAGTCCCAGGACTACAGAAAAGCCTGAGTCCGAGCCTGAGCCCGAGCCTGAAATGGCGCAGGAGACACCGGTTGAGGACAGGCCGGTACAGGAATCTCCACCCCCCGTGGCATCCATCGAGGTGGAATCGCAGAAAGCACCGGACATCAGTCCGGTCGAATCCGAACCCCTTCCGACAACGGGCAACGGCCGGTATGTCGTCCAGGTGGCCAGTTTCGGAGCGGCGGACAACGCGAAGCGCCTTTCCGAAACCCTGGGCGGATATGGCTACAACGTCCGGGTCGACGAGATCAAATCCGACGTGGGGACTCTGCACCGCGTGCGGGTCGGTCCTTACGCCAGTGAAAATGACGCCGATGGTGTTGTCAGCAAACTTCAAACGCAGGTCGCGGGCATCAAGCCCCGGGTGATGGATCTTCAGCCGGAAAAGGCGGCACAGGTGACCAAGCCGTCGGATCCGCTGGTGCGCTGGGTGGTGCAGGTCGGCAGTTTTTCCAGCGCGGCCAATGCCGACAACCTGGTTGCGCGGCTCAAGCTCGAATCCATGACGGCGTACAAGGAACAGGTCAGCAGTTCCGGAAATGTCATCTACCGGGTCCGGGTTGGCCCCTTCCTGGAACGGGAAGAGGCGCTGCGAGCCGATACGTTGATCAGTGAACGTTTGGCAATCGACGGCGTGGTCATGAGCGCCGATTAATGGACTGGCCGGACTACGCTATCCTGGCCGTAATCGTGGTTTCGGTTGTGGTGGGTGCGTTGCGGGGGTTCATCAAGGAAGTATTCTCGCTGTTGGTGTGGGCGGCCGCCTTCCTCGTGGCGTACCACTTTGCAGGCGATCTCGCCAAGCTGATGGAAGATGCCGTGACCCTGCCTTCGGCACGCACCGCGATGGGCTTTTCAGGCCTGTTTATTGCTGTCCTGCTGGTCGGGGGACTGATCAATTACTTGCTGGGCCGCCTGGTTGAAACCACCGGCCTCAGCGGCACGGACCGCTTACTGGGCGGTGTATTCGGCGCAGCGCGCGGCCTGGTGCTCATCGTTGCCGTTTTGCTGGTTTGCGGCTTCACGCCGATACCGGGGGACCCCTGGTGGAAAGAGTCCCTGACCATTCAGCGTATGATGCCACTGGTAGCCTGGACGGCGACTTATCTGCCGGAATCTGTCGTCGAGCACCTTGATTTCGAGCCGGATACAGATGACGGGGAAGCGGCAGAAGATGAAGAAACCCCGGAAGAATCGGCTCCGGAAGTCGCAAATTTGAACAGCGGCACTCCGGTTTTGTTAAAATCCTGCGCGACTGCATGGTCGCCAACACTACAGGGGCAGGCAAGATGTGCGGAATCATAGGTATCGTTGGGCAGGGTACGGTCGCGCCCGCACTTTACGATGCGTTGACCATTCTTCAGCACCGCGGTCAGGATGCCGCCGGCATAGCGACCCTGGATGGTTACCAGATCAAGCTGCACAAGGGCAGTGGCCTGGTGCGCGATGTATTCGAGCCGGCGCAGATGGCGGGGCTGACCGGTCGCGTCGGCATCGGACACGTGCGTTATCCCACGGCCGGACGTGACGATTCTTCCGAATCGCAGCCGTTCTACGTCAATTCCCCTTACGGGTTGGCACTGGGCCATAACGGCAACCTGATCAATACACGTGAGCTGACCCAGGAGCTGTTCGACAGTGACCGCAGGCATCTCAACACCAAGTCCGATTCGGAATTGCTGCTCAACGTGCTGGCGCACGAGTTGCAGAAACAGAATCCGCCGCGGCTTGAAGCAGAGCATATTTTCAACGCCGTGGACCAGGTCTACCAACGCTGCGAGGGCGCCTATTCAGCCGTCGCCCTGATCTGTGGCCATGGCATCGTGGGGTTTCGCGATCCGTTCGGCATCCGGCCGATGGTGCTGGGCTATCGCGATGGAAAGAAAGGCAGGGAGTACGCACTCGCCTCTGAAAGCGTCGCACTGGACGTGCTGGGTTTCACCCTGCTCAGGGACCTGAGGCCCGGCGAATCCGTGTTTATCAGCCTGGAGGGCGAGTTGTTTTCCCAGGTCAGTTCGAGCCAGAAGCAATTGACGCCCTGTATCTTCGAGTACGTGTATTTCGCACGCCCCGATTCCCTGCTCGATGACATATCGGTGTACAAGGCCCGCCTGCGCATGGGGCAGGCCCTGGCGCGCAAAATTCTCCGTGAGCGGCCGGACCACGATATCGACGTGGTGATTCCGGTCCCGGATACGAGCCGCACGGCGGCGCTGCCCCTGGCTTACGATCTCGATGTCAAGTACAGGGAAGGCTTTATCAAGAACCGCTACATTGGCCGGACATTCATCATGCCGGGGCAAAAGCAGCGAAAGAAATCCGTGCGCCAGAAACTCAACGCCATAGACCTGGAGTTCCGCAAGAAAAACGTCCTGATTGTCGATGATTCAATCGTGCGGGGCACCACGTCCAAGAAGATCATCCAGATGGCGCGTGAGGCGGGCGCGAGAAAAGTCTATTTCGCATCGGCTTCGCCGCCGGTGCGTTACCCCAATATTTACGGCATAGACATGCCGGCTCCTGACGAACTCATCGCCGCCGGGCGGAACGAAAAGGAGATCCAGGAGAAACTGGGCGCGGACTGGCTGATCTACCAGGATCTGGATGACCTGATCGAAGCCTGCCGCGAAGGTAACGAGACGATCCGCCAGTTCGACACCTCCTGTTTTTCCGGCGAATACATCACCGGCGTGGAAGACGGTTACCTGGAGCACTTGCAGGAACAGCGTTCCGACAAGGCGCGCACGAAAAGGCG
>JARFQZ010000070.1 GCA_029287515.1 Lysobacterales bacterium | reverse complement strand
TTCGAGGAATACCTGCTGCGCGCCAACATTCCCTACCGGGTTTACGGCGGTCAACGCTTTTTCGAGCGTACCGAGGTCAAGGATGCGCTCGCCTATCTGCGCCTTATTCTGAACCCGAATGACGACGCAGCGCTGGAACGGGTCATCAACAAACCCACCCGGGCCATTGGTGAAAAGACCGTCGCCATGATTCGTTTGCAGGCCCGTGAGAGTTCCCTCACCCTGTGGCAGGCCGCTGGCGAATGCCTGGCGCAAGGTATCTTCGCTGCTCGCGCCGGCAACGCCGTCGCCGGCTTCGTCAAGCTGATCGAAGATATGCGAGAGCGCATGCAGGACTGGACACTGGGCAACCAGATGCAGGGCGTCATCGATGACAGTAACCTGGCGGCCCATTACGAAAAAGAACCCAGGGAACGAATGGAAACCCGGATGGAGAACCTCAGGGAACTGGTGAATGCCGCCGACGCGTTTGTCCTGCCCCAGGAGGACGCAGACGCGGGCCTGAGCGAACTCCAGTCGTTTCTCAGCCACGCGGCACTGGAGGCAGGGGAAACCCAGGGTGAGAGCTGGGATGACTGCGTCCAGTTGATGACGCTCCATTCCGCCAAGGGCCTGGAGTTCCCGCTGGTTTTCATTGTGGGTATGGAAGATGGTTTGTTTCCTCACCAGCGATCGGTGGAGGACGCGGCCGGCCGGCTCGAGGAGGAACGGCGGCTGTGCTACGTAGGCATGACCCGCGCCAGGGAAAAACTGTACCTGACTTATGCCGAGATCAGGCGCATGCACGGTTCGGAGAATTTCTGCCGCCCTTCGAGGTTCATTGACGAAATCCCTGCGGAGTACCTCGAGGAAATCCGGCCGCGGACATCCAGTCGTCAGCCATGGGTTTCAGCACGCCCTGCTGCGGCAATGAGCCCGGACAGCAGCAACTGGCCGTTCAAGCTGGGCCAGGCCGTGTTACATCCCAAGTTCGGGGAAGGCACGGTGATGTCATTTGAAGGGTCCGGCGAACACACGCGGGTCCACGTCAATTTCCTGGACGTGGGCGCAAAGTGGCTGGTACTTGCCTATGCCAACCTCCAGGCCCGTTAACGAAGTACAGATCGACACCCGCCAGGGCCGCCTGGCCGCCCTGCACTGGCCCTGCGCCGGCGGCCCTCGCGTACTGTGCCTCCACGGCTGGCTGGACAATGCGGCTTCATTCATTCCTCTGGCGCCCCTGTTAGCTCCCCTGGACCTGTTGGCCATCGACCTTCCCGGCCACGGACATTCCGAACACCGGCATGAGACCAGCCGGTATCACTTTATCGACTACCTGTTCAACGTGGATGCCGCGCTGGACGAACTGGGGTGGTCCAGCTGTCACCTGCTGGGGCATTCACTCGGCGCCGCGATTGCCTCCGCCTACGCCGCCGGCGCCCCGGAGCGTGTGCGGAGCATCGTATTGCTGGACACAATGGGGCCGGTATCGGTCAGCGCGGACAGCACAACCGAGCGGCTCAGGCGCTCGCTGGTCAAGAACCGGCGTGGCACCGGCCCGATCCGCCTGTTCGATTCAATCGAGCACATGGTCAAGGCCCGTTGCCTTTACTCCGGCATGCACGAGAAAGCCGCACGCCTGATTTGTGAACGGGCCGTGAAGAAAACACGTTCTCAGTACCAATGGCGCAGTGACCCCTCCCTCAACTGGGTGTCCTCGCTGGTCATGACCGACGAACAGGCGCTGGACCTGGTCAGCCACATCACTGCGCCCACGCTTACCTTCACCGCTACCGAGGACTCACCCTGGGCCTCGCGCGAAAAGCTGGAAAAACGTCGCCGGGCGATGGATCATGGTGTTCACGAAACGCTGGAAGGCCATCATCATTTCCACATGGACAAACCCGCTGAAATAGCAGGCGCCATCCGCGATTTCATTATCGAAAACGACAACCCCCCAGACGAGGGAAGCTCATGAACCAGACTTCAGATTCACCGATCAAAACCGGCATCCCAGCCCGCGAACGCCTCATCTTCGCGCTTGACGTTCCAGACCTGGATCGTGCCAGGGCGCTGGTCGACACCCTGGGCGACTCGGTGGAGTTTTACAAGCTGGGACTGGAGTTCTTCCTTTCCGGGCACTATTTCGAACTGGCGGCCGAACTGCAGGACCAGGGCAAGAAGATCTTTGCCGATCTAAAGCTGTTCGATATCCCGGCCACGGTGGCTTCAGCCGTTCGCCAACTGGCCCGGCACGAGGTGAATTTCTGCACCGTTCACGGTAATGACAGCATGCTCAGGGCCGCGGCCGAAGCCAAGGGTGACATGCAGGTCCTCGCGGTGACTGCGTTGACCAGCCTGGACCAGGGCGATCTGGACGACCTGGGGTTCCAGTGCGATGCCAGGACCCTGGTCCTCTCGCGAGCCAGGCGCGCGCTGGAAGTCGGGTGTGACGGCGTGGTGTCATCCGGGCTGGAAGTCCCGGCCTTGCGCGAGTCCGTGGACCATGCACTGATCACCGTGTGCCCTGGAATCCGCCCGATCTTCAACGATGAAGATCCCGTCGAAGACGATCAGCAGCGCGTCGCCACACCGGGGCGAGCCATTTCGACAGGAGCAGACTACCTGGTGGTAGGGCGCCCCATCCGCGATGCCGCCGATCCCCGGGCTGCAGCCGAAGCCATCCAGCAACAGATAGCCGCCGTTTTGCCTTAGAAAAATATCGCTTGCAAAAGCTAATCTTGTGCTTTACGATACGCTCGTAACTTCATAATAATGAATGAAAACAGCTTGGGGAACAGTAAAAAAACTATTCACTAAAATGTTTTTACGATCCTCTCCGGCTCTGCCGGATTTCCGGGCGGGTGCATTACCAGCCCGGATTTTTTTTGCGCGTATGCTTTAGAATGGGCACCTGAGAGGTTTCAGGAGATCGAAGGACTTTTCCGGATGAATACCAAGGCTCCGCATATCGGTTTATTCGCCCGGCTGAGGTTGCGTTGGTTCCTGTTTCTCAGGTCTGTAATACACCTTTGGGTCAAGGCCAACACCCTGCCCCAGCCATTTGAAGACCTGGAACTGGACCGGGAAAAACCGATCTGCTACATCATCGATTCCTATGCTTTGTCTTCGCTGTTGATCCTGGACCGCGCCTGCGAGGAACAGAGCCTTCCCCGCCCGCTATGGCCCATGAAGGCTGGAGACAGAACCGAGCCTCGTTCCTATCTTGCCCTGCGCAGGAAAAAAGGATTGGTCATTCGGCGTACCGAAGTACGCAGGCACTCCGAGACACTGATGGGCCTGGTTGAAAGCGTGTGCGATGACCAGGTGGAAGACATCCAGTTGGTTCCCGTTACCGTGCTGATTGGCCGGGCTCCGGACAAGGAAACGGGCCTCGCGAAAATTTTCTTCACCGAGTCCTGGGAGATCGGCGGCCGTATCTGGCGGTTCTTCAATTCACTGGTTAATGGGCGCCACACCCTGGTGCAATTCAGCAACCGGGTATCCCTCAGGGAGCTCGCCGACGAAGGGCTGGGAGCGCCGCGCAGCCTGCGTAAAATTTCAAGGGTTTTGAGAGTGCACTTTCAGCGGGTCCGCAGTGCCGCTATCGGCCCTGACCTCTCGCACAGGAGAACCGTGATAGATTCGGTCTTGCGCAGCCCCCCTGTCAGGGAGGCGATCGAGGAGCAGGCCCGCAAGGAGAAAATCAGCGAGTACAAGGCATGGAAGCAGGGGCGGAAGTACGCTTTTGAAATTGCCGCCAACTATTCCTATGGATTTGTGCGCGTCGCTTCATTTGCGCTGACCTGGTTCTGGAACAAAATATATGACGGGGTCGAGTTACAGCATTTCCGGAAATTCCAGGAACAGGCGCCCAATTACGAAATCATCTACGTTCCCTGTCATCGCAGTCACATCGATTACCTGCTGGTTTCCTATTTCGTTTACCACAACGGCCTGGTCCCGCCTCATGTCGCCGCGGGCGTGAATCTGAATCTGCCCATCCTCGGGCGATTCCTGCGCAAAGGGGGTGCGTTCTTCCTGCGGCGCAGCTTCAGGTCGCAAAAACTGTACTCGGCCGTATTCCACGAATACCTGGCCCGGATTCTGTCCAATGGAACCGCCATCGAATACTTCATCGAAGGAACCCGCAGCCGCACCGGCCGGTTGCTGCAACCCAAGGGTGGCATGCTGTCCATGACGGTTCGTGGCTACCTGCGCTCACCGGTCAGGCCCGTGATGTTCCAACCCATCTACGTGGGCTACGAGCGGCTGGTGGAAGGCTCAAGTTACACGGCGGAACTGGCGGGAAAGAAAAAGAAGTCGGAGTCACTGGGGGACCTGTTCAAGGTTTTTGGCGTTCTCAAGCAGAAATATGGAAAAGTGCACGTCAGTTTTGCTGAGCCCATTTTTCTCGATGACCTGTTGAACCGGCATGATCCCGCCTGGCGAGAGAACACCTCAGACTCGGAGAAAAAGCCCACGTGGCTGAACTCCCTGGTCGATAAACTCGGCCAGCAGATCATGACCGGCATGAACGAAGCCACGCATGTCAACCCCATCAACCTGCTGGCCATCGTCCTGTTGACGACACGCAAACTGGCCATGGGCAGGGAGGAACTGCTCGATCAGTTGGAACTTTACCTGAGCATGCTCGGGCGCTGCCGGTACTCTGACCGGATCACTTTCACCGAAAAATCCGCCAGCGAAATCATCGACTACGGGGTTGAGTTGGGCGCCATCGAAGTCAGGGAACACCCGCTGGGAGACATCATCGCGATCGCTCCGGAACATTCTACTCTGCTGACCTACTTCCGAAACAACGTTGCGCATCTCCTGGCCGTTCCTTCGCTTGTGGCCAGTTGTTTCCTGAACATGCCAGCCATCAGCAAAAAGCAGCTACAGAACATCGCTCTTGCCGTTTTTCCGTTTCTGAAATCGGAACTTTTCCTGCCCTGGGACGAAGAGGAATTCCTGGAAGCCGTCGATCATCACATCGGCTGGCTATTAAGCGAAGAACTGCTTTCTGAAGAAGACGACGGCGAATTTCTTATTCGGCCGGAAGGCGGAGGCACCAGGGAGCTCCAGCTTAGGGTGATGGGACATACGCTGCTGCAGACATTTGAACGCTACTACATCACCCTGGCAATCCTGGCCAAGAACGGTTCCGGCACGCTGACCCGCAGCGAACTTGAACGCTTGTGTTACCTGACCGCCCAGCGAATTTCACAACTGAACGAATTCGCGGCGCCTGAATTCTCCGATCGCAACCTGTTCAAACAGTTCATATCATTGCTTCGTGACCAGGGCGTTCTGACTACCAATTCAGACGAGAAACTTGAATTCAACGAAATGATCCAGCAGATCAGCGAGGACGCCAAGTTCATTCTGAGCGAGGAAATCCGTCACGGGATTTTCCGGGTAGCTCCTCAAGTCCTCATGCATCCAGATCAGGAATAAGCCTCGATTCCAGGTAAGCAATCCAGTCCTTGAGCTTCAGCTTGCGCTTCTTCATTCTCCGAAGCCTGAGCTGATCCACGCTCGGGTCGTCGGACAGACGCATGATCGCCTCGTCCAGATCGCGGTGTTCCTCCCTGAGTTCGGCGATGAGATGGGCGATCTCCCCCGGATCGTTGGTATTCATGTTCACGTTACAAGGATAGTACAGAATTGACGTAAAATGCTTGGATGAATGATGCAAAAGAACGATATTCGTTCAACAAGCTGGAAAAAAGACTACAGCGGAATACCGGGCGGGCCATCAGTGATTTCAACATGATCGGTGAAGGGGACCGGGTGATGGTTTGCCTGTCCGGCGGAAAAGATTCCTATACCCTGCTCGATATTCTGATTAAGTTGCAAAAACGCGCACCGGTCTCTTTCGAACTGCTGGCGGTTAACCTTGATCAGAAGCAACCCGGTTTTCCAGAACATGTACTGCCCGACTATGCCAGGCAGGCAGGCATTCCATTCCATGTCATAGAGCAGGACACCTACAGCGTTGTCAAACGCGTCATTCCGGAAGGCAAGGCCACCTGCGGCCTGTGTTCGCGCCTGCGCAGGGGTGCGTTGTACCGGTTCGCCGGTGAAAACGGCATCACCCGGATCGCCCTGGGGCACCATCGGGACGATATCATCGAAACGCTTTTTCTGAACCTGTTCAACGGCGGCCGCCTCAAGGCCATGCCACCCAAGTTGTTATCCGACGACGGCCAACACGTCGTCATCAGGCCGCTGGCGTACTGCAAGGAAGAGGACATTTCGCGATATGCAGCGTATCGTGAGTTCCCGATCATCCCCTGCAACCTCTGCGGCTCACAGCCCAATTTGCAACGGCAGTTAATCAAGGAAATGCTGACCGGCTGGAAAAAAAGACATCCCGGCCGGATCGAAAATATTTTCCGTGCCATTGGGCACGTCTCACCTTCACAGCTCGCTGATCGCGAACTATTCGATTTCATCAACCTCGGAGCGGAAGAAAAATGGACAGAAGAAAATTTGTCAAAACTGCAGGTATTGCGGGGCTAGCCGGAACGGCAGGGCTGATAACCGCATGCGGTAACCAGAGCGGCACCGCTGATTGCGGTGATGGAAGCACCGCCAGGTCCGAAGAAACTTTTGAATGGAAAATGGTCACCACCTGGCCGCGTGATTTTCCCGGCCTGGGCACGGGCGCGAACTACCTGGCGCAGATCATCGGCGAAATGAGCGGCGGCCGGTTAACGGTGAAGGTTTATGGGGGCGGGGAACTGGTGCCTCCATTTGAAGTATTCGATGCGGTACAGCGAGGGACGGCGGAAATGGGCCACGGCGGGGCTTACTACTGGAAAGGTAAAATCCCCGCTTCTGCTTTCTTTTCGGGTGTTCCCTTCGCCATGACCGCCAGCGAGCTGAACGGCTGGTATTACTACGGCGGCGGCATGGAGCTGTACCACGAAATCTACAAGCCATTTGGCATCATTGCGTACCCTATTGGTAACTCCGGCACGCAAATGGGCGGCTGGTTCAACAAGGAAATCAACAGCGTCGATGACCTGAAAGGCCTGAAGATGCGAATCCCCGGTTTCGGCGGCGAGGTCCTGAAGCGAATTGGCGGCACCCCGGTCAATATCCCGGGGGCAGAACTTTTCACCGCCCTGCAGAATGGCACCATCGACGCCACCGAATGGGTCGGGCCGATGAACGACCTGGCTTTTGGCCTGTTCCGCGCAGCGAAATATTATTACTACCCCGGTTGGCACGAACCCGGCACCGCCCTGGAGGCCACCATCAACGCCGAAGCCTTCAACGCGCTGCCGGCCGACCTGCAATCCATCGTCGTGATCGCCTGCAAGGCTGCCAACATGGACATGTTCGCGCATTTCGAGGCACGCAATGGCGAGTCCCTGGAGAAGTTGCTCGATGAACATGCCGTGGAGTTGCGCCCTTTCCCGGATGACGTCCTGGCCGAACTCAAGGGAGCTTCGCTCGCAGTCCTGGAAGACCAGGCCGCGGCGGATGAAATGTCCGGCAAAGTCTGGACTTCGATGAAGGCCTACATGGAACAGGTCAGACCGTGGACGGAAATCGGCTCACAGTATTTTGTAAACCGGAGGTAACAGCCAAAGGCGCTGCGTTGCGGACAATATGCAGCCTGCTCCTGGGGTGCCTGTGCTGGTTGAATGTTGCCCTGGCCGACGAGCAGACGCTGCCGTCGTTCACCCTTGGCGGCCTGCTGTTCGGAGATCTTTACACCGTCCCCAGCCACCACTCCCAGGAGGGTGACGGTGCCACCGGGCTGGTGTTGCGCCGGGGATATGCGACATTGGACGGCAAATTTACCGAGAACTGGTTCGGCAGAGTGCGATTCGAACTCAATCAGTCCGGTGAATTTGAGACCTATAGCTTCGACCTGCAAATCAAGGACCTGTACCTGGGCTGGGACCTCGGCCGGCAGGGCCGGCATCGTTTGATGGTAGGCCTCTCTCCGACCCCGACATTCGACCTGATCGAGTCAATCTGGGGAAAACGCTACCTGGCCCGGACACCCATGGACCTGCAAGGCGTAGCCAGCCGGGATACCGGCGTCTCCGTTAAAGGACCCCTGAATGCTTCAGGTTCGCTGAGCTACCGGTTCATGATGGGCACAAAAGTCGAAATCGGCGACGAATCCGACGATTTTCAGAAATGGATGGGCGCAATCAGTTGGAAACCCGCCCCGAACTGGGTTTTCGATCTGTACATCGATTACCAGGGATTTTCAGGACCTACCGACAATTCGACCATCCAGGGATTCATCGCTTACCAGGATGAGCAGCGTGCGTGGGGTCTCCAGTATTCGAACCAGGACCGGGAGGAAGATGCCCCGCTTGAACTCGCATCCACTTTTTTCAGGACCCGCGTCGCAGATAAAACCACCTTGATCGGGCGCATTGACCGGCTCTTCGAGCCCAGCCCCAGGGCAGACGATATCGCTTACCTGCCGTACGATCCCAGTGCAAAAGCGACCACTTTATTCGCCGGTGTCGAGTACCAGGCCAGTCCGCATTTTTACATCACGCCAAACATCGTCTATACCCGCTACGACAGGAACGATGAAGGATACCGACCGGATAGCGATCTGCATTTGCGGGTGACGCTGTTCATCGATTTCGAGTAAACAAGGAGTTTCGTTTCCCTGCTCCGGCAACTCCGTTGCCGAAGGCGGCTTCACTCAACTGCAATATTGGGTTCGCCTCTGGCTAACGCCAACCGGCTCACATGAAAAGATGGATCGCTTCCCGACTTAACCTGGATACACAACGTCTGGGAGCCAGGTGACCAGTTGGGGTAGCAGGGCCAGCAGAGAGAGGACCAGGACCTGGATGGCTATGAAGGGGATGACACCGCGGTAGATGGCTGAAGTCGGGACGGAGTCCGGGGAGACGCCGCGCAGGTAGAACAGTGAAAACCCAAACGGCGGGGTCAAAAAAGAAGTCTGCAGATTGAGTGCAATCATGACGCCCAGCCAGATCGGGTCCAGGCCCATGGCCATCAGCACGGGGCCGATGATGGGCACCACGACGAAGGTGATCTCGATGAAATCCAGCACGAAGCCGAGCAGGAACATCACCAGCAACACCAGCACCATGGCCGTCACCACTCCGCCCGGCAATCCTGTCAGGAAATCTGCGATCAACTCATCGCCGCCGAACCCGCGGAACACGAGACTGAACAGAGAAGCGCCCACCAGGATCATGAAGACCATGGCGGTTATCCGGGTCGTACGGTACACCACGTCCTTCAGCGTTTTGAGTGAAAAATGCCCGCTGATGAACGCCAGGATCATCGCGCCAACAGCGCCCACCGCCGCAGCCTCGGTGGGCGTGGCGATGCCCTTCAGGATGGACCCCAGGACGGCAACGATCAGTGCCAGTGGCCCGGAGACCAGGAGCAACAGCCGGCGGATGCTGACTTTCTCCTCACCGCTGGCACGGTCAGGGGGCATCAGGCCGGGCCGCGCCCAGGCCAGGACCACGATGTAGACCAGGTAAGCGGCGACAAGGATCAACCCCGGGATCAGGGCTCCCGCAAACAACTCTCCCAC
>JARFQZ010000016.1 GCA_029287515.1 Lysobacterales bacterium | reverse complement strand
CCCCGACAAGGAAGGAGACAGGCATGGGAATATTCGACTCGATCAAGAACGCATTTGGTACGAAAGCCGACTCGGAGACTGACACGACAACCAGTCCCAGCCAGCTTTTGAAGAACGCCGGCCTGGACGCAAGCGGATTGCAATTCGGTTTCGGCACCGGCTCGATCACGGTTTCCGGTGAAATCGCCCACGAAAATGACCGCCAGAAAATCCTGGATATTCTCGCTACTGCGCCAGGAATAAACACCGTTCAAGACAATATGGCTGTGGCTGCGGCTGTGACCGACGCCGTATCGGACGAGCCGGAAATAGCTGAACAGGAAGTACAGTCAGTACCTGAAGGAGAGCCTTCGGAAACCATCACATACACCGTGCAACCCGGCGACACGCTGTGGAAGATTTCCGAACACCATTACGGCGATGGTTCGCAGTATATGAAAATCTTCGAAGCCAACAGCGAGCTGCTTGACAGCCCCGACCAGATTTTTCCCGGCCAGGAGCTGAAAATCCCCAAAGCCGGAGATTGATGCTAAAGCCTGCCGTGCTCCAGGGGTCTTTCCCGGTGCATCAGCAGCCATTCGGCGCCTTCGTCGAGGGCGGCCTGGCCGAGGGCTTTCAGCACCTGGCGCTGGAATGAAATGTCAGCTGAATTGTCGAGCAGCGCTCTCGCCTTGCCGAAAACCCGGCTCATGAAACCGTATTGCTTGATCAGTTCCTTTTCAGCCTTTTTGTGAGAGTAGGCATCCCAGATTCCGGCAATCAGCGGCAGAACGCCCATCAATACCAATAGGGTGCGACGTTGCTCCCCGTCACCATCAGTACCCAGCGCGTACAACAGGATAGCCAATGCGATGCCCGCCCAGAGACAGAGATTGCCCAGCATCTGTGTTCGCCGGAACCGGGATGTGTTGTGCAACTGCTTGCGGGAATAGTATGCCAGCTGGCCCCGGCCTTTTTCCTTCTCGCCGACCCATTCATCGATCACCCACTTCACCCAGGCCTGATCGGGCGCCTGTCCCCGGGCCCGGCTCATGCTGGCCTGGCGCATCACGTGCCGAATCCATCCAAGGTCCACGTCCTGTGTCTGCAGAAAGTTATCGTAGGCGAATCCTGCGGACTCAGTATCCACTACACCGGACAGATTCCAGTAAAGCTGCACTCGCAAGCCTTCCGCCAGGATCCGGTAATCAAGATACTTGCGATGCCATTCATGGGCATTGCCGATGATGTGTATGATCACGCCCGCTGAAAACAGTCCCAGGAATGCCAGCAACATGTACCCGGGGCCGTCGAATTCTGAATACACCAGGAACACCAGGCCCATCATTACGGCCAGGATGTGAATCGCGCGTAGACTGCTGTTAACGCGCTGCTGGTAATGGACTGCCAGGCCGTCGGCAGCCTGGAACAGGCTGTCAGTCTGCTGCACCCCGCTCGGCATCTCAAAATCTGGTTTGCCGGTCAGCAGGCTGGAACTTTGAGTCCTGATGACCGATTGCTTTTCTTGCCAGTCGCGCACGAACCGTTCCATGCGTCTCAATTGAAGACGGTATCCTTCCGGCATTTCAGCCGTCCGTTCACCATTATTGCGACTGCTGAACCAAGCGGTCTCAAGCGGAAGCAAGCCCTCCGCAGGTGAGCCCCCGGGACGGTCCCGGGAGCAGACGATGTGGTGAACCAGGTCATTTTCGTTGTCAGCCAGTAAACGTGCGGGCGACAGATCGCCTTCGTAACCCTCCATCACCCCGGTCACGTGGTAATGAACGACATCGGCCGTTCCACCCAGGGCCGCGGACGTCTTGCCGTCCCAAAGCGCCAGAAGAACTTCGCAGTGGTTGGAGATGAATACACCCAGTTGCGCGTATTGATTGTCGCGATTGTTCTGAGCGTGCCCGGCTACATCCGGTAACTGGATGGTTTGTCCTGCCTGTGAGAGCAGGTAGCGGAACTCCGCCAGGCTTTCCGGCGACTCGAAATCCCGTTCGTAGTCCACTGGGGCCAAAGGCAGGACGGCGATTATGGGGATGCCCAGTTCAACAGCAACGGAGGCTACCAACCGGTCCGCGCCCTCGGCCAGCGCGGTGAGCAATTCCAGTTCGAGGTCGGGAAAGGTCTTAGTCAGGTAATCAACATGGTGCCGCACCCGTGATTCGAGTGCGGGCCGCTCATCTTCGACGAGATCGCGGTGACCGGTTACGCCGATGGTAAGCTTCATGAATCAGGCTTTATCCTAGTTGTTGCCACCCTTATTCCGGATTTCGGGATCCAGGGCGATTTCCTGCCCGCTGGAACAATGTTCGGCCGTGACCATGTAATAAACATCCACCTCCTGGCGGTTAAAGTTTTTGATCTTCAACTGACCATCGCTCTGATTATTGCCACAGGATGAGAGATTGACCTCACCGGTCCCGGGGTCGGCACAAAAATCAGAGGCGATTGCCTGCTCCAGCGGACCCGGCCAGACTTTCGGATTCGCCGTGATGTAAAACCCTTTGAGGCCATATTCGGCACCCCCCGGCTGACAGGCCCGGTTTAATTTGAAAAACATGTTTGGCTGGCTTCCCCGCGCAACTTCAATGCAGTCTATCGGGCCGCCGGGACACTGGGCGTTATTATTCGAAACATACAATGTGGGCGGATCTGTGCTGTCGTCCACATCGAGGGTCACCACGACTGCAAATGCGTTTGCGGACAACAGGCAAGAAATAAATATTCCAGCGGTGGTTAAGGTTTTTATAATTGCTTTCATTATTAACTCTCCAGTCCAGTATAAAAGGGGATATAAAAATCAATCACACAAATGGTAGCTACTGCAAAAATCTACGAATTCCGGCTCGAAATATCCTTTTTCGAGCAGATACAAAGTATAGTCGCTCGCCAGAGAATTGTTACCACGCATGATTTCCAGCCTGGCCGCAAGGTCAGCATCATTGCAACTCCTGGCTTTTTCGGGATCAACCAGGTAGTTTTCCAGGGTGGATACTGCTTGCTGATTGGGTAAAACACCCTTGCGGGCCCAGTGCTCCCACCAGACCCGCGCCAGCATCTGATTACCCAGGCGATTTTCCGGCTTTTCCGATGCGAGCGTCGTCAATTTCGCCATCACCGAGCCAAGCACCCTTTCCGCTTCGAGGTGATGGCCCAGTTTTTGAGCCATCAGTGAATATTGCAACAGAAAGTCGGCGGTTTCGATCGAAGATTCGAAATCCAGCGCTTTTTTGTCCTTTCCCAGAATTTCCATCTTCTCCCGGGCCGTCTTTACTTCCGGCCAGAGATCAGTCGAGGGCTCATTCCACATCCTGATCTTAAGCATCCTTATCCCCCTCAGGAACGCATGCCAGCGAAGAGTAAGATTTCCATCATCCTCGATGGACAGTTGCTCCAGGAGATCACGGGACTCCCTCAGATTGGCCAGTGCCTGGTCCGTGACGGGAATAAGCTTTTGCACCGAGGCCAGGCCTGACAAGCCGTAAGCAAGTTCGAGCTTTACATCCACATTCTCCGGCTCCGAGGCGTACAGTTCACGCGCCAGATCGACAGCCTGCTGCCTGAAATTGATGGCCTTGCCCAGGTCGCAACTGTCCAACCACGCATCGGCCAGGAATGCCAGGCTGCGGGTCAGGTCCTTGCGATAGGTCTCGTTACCCGGATCCAGCACCAGCGCTATCTGCTTGTACTGCACGGAAGACTGCATCAGGCGCAGGGCCTTGTCCGAATCAGGGTTGGCGCGGACGCGCTCGAGAGCCCCCAGGTTGGTCAGCGTGTACGACAGTTCCATGACCATTTTTGCGTCATTGGGATCCGCGTTGACCAGGCGCCGCGTGATCGCCCCATAGCGCAGAAAGCTCTCGTTGGCCTGGTCAAAGTCACCCATGTCAAAATGTACATAACCCACCCAGAACTCGGCCTGGCCCAGCTCGAACAGCGCCTGTGTCGTGTTTCCATCGCGCTGGTAGTACTCGATGAATGCCGCACGGGAGCGCTGGAATTTGTCCATGGCTTCATCATATTGGCCCCGTTCATGAGCCGATTGCCCGCGTTCCCGCCATTCCAATCCCTGTTGAATCAACTGTTCGCTGTCCAGTTGATCAAAGCCGAGCGAGGCGAGATATTGTTTGATCTGCTCGTCCTCCTGCCCCAAAACTTCCAGCCCCACGATGGGGTTCAGCTGCTTCAGGTTGCCCAGCATGTAACTCAGCAGTTCTTCGGTACTTGACCGTTGCATGCGCACTTCTTTCTGCGATGAGAGGGTGGTGAACAGCAGCGTTCCGGTCAGCGCGAGCATGGCCAGCGTCAATACCGCGCCAATGGCAAGATTCCTTCGCCGGCGTTGCATGTTTCGCCGGCGCAGTTCATCCAGCCGGATTCCCAGGATCCCGGCAATGATCTTCAGTTTGGCCAGCAGCTTCCCGTCGGCCCATTTGCGGGCATCGGCCGCCAGGGGTTCCCGGACAGTTCCGTCCTGATTCCTGATGAGTGCGGAAGGGAAACATTGTTGCTCCGGATCAGAAGGCTGGGGATCGCCATCGACGATCAGGGCAAAAATCCTGCTTTCCCGGCCGAGACTCTTGAAATAATCTATCTCTTCATTGACCCAGCTGGATTGGGCGGCGGCAGGAGAACAGATCACCACCAGAGATTCGGCGGACTCCAATGAATCCTTGACCTTGACGGTCAGGTCAGAGGCTGAAGACAGGTCTTCACGGTCCCGAAAAACCGGGGTCAGGCGCCGGGGCACGTCCCCGAATTCTCCCCTGGTACCGACCAGGCGCCGGGGCACACGGTAAGTCTCCAGGGCTCGCTGAAGCCAGGCACCCCAGTCTCGGTCACCATGGCTGTAACTGATGAACGCTTTGTACCGTATGCTCCCCATCCGGTAAGCATAACTTATAAATGTTTATACTTATTCATCATTTCAGAGGCTTTATCGATGGTGCCCTGCAAAGTTTATCGCTCAGAAAAAAAGGCGGAAACCTATCTGTACCTGGCTGATAATCTGCCTTTCGAGGAGTTGCCGGCTGAATTACGCCACCAGTTCGGGGAGGCGGCGTTCGTGTTGAGCCTCGAGTTGTCGGCAGACCGGAAACTGGCGCGTGTCGATGTCGAAAGGGTTCTCGAAAGCCTCTCGGAATCGGGCTACTACCTGCAATTGCCACCCGAACTACCGGTGGAAGAGGAGATCAGCAGACACTTATTGTGAGTTTGTCGCCACGTTGACCGACTCGATTCCGACCGCCCTGGCCGCATCGAGTATCGTAACAAGCGCTTCCGTATCAGCCTCGGGATGTGCCGCCACGATCAGCGGCGAAGTAGGCTTTTCAGCTTTTTCGCGCTCCAGGTTGGCTTCCACGGCCCCGGGCTCCAAGATGCGCCCTTTCACAGTGATCAGGCTGGAACTGTCGATTTTCACAACGATGGGGCCCCTGTCCTGCTTGATCTCTTTCGGGGGCGTACTCGCGGGGCGTGACACTTCCAGCCCTTTCTCCTTGACGAATGAAGTGGTCACGATGAAGAAAATAAGCATGATGAAAACAATGTCCAGCATCGGGGTAATGTTGATCTCGGCTTCATCGTCGATGCGATGCCTTTTCTTCATTCCACCGTCACGGACTTGGCAAGGTTCCTGGGCTGGTCCACATCGGTACCTCTCAGAACGGCAACATGATAGGCCAGTAGCTGCAAAGGCACCGAAATCACCACCGGGGCCAGTAACATGCCACCCGTGTCGAGCTTGATCACTTGCCCATGGCGTGTCTTGAGGCTGGATACCGCTGCGGCGTCGGCGATCACGAACATTTCCCCGCCCCTGGCCCGTACCTCCTCGATGTTGCTGATCAGCTTT
>JARFQZ010000366.1 GCA_029287515.1 Lysobacterales bacterium | reverse complement strand
ACACCCGGAAAGGGCGGCCAGACCCATCTTGATCTGCCGGTATTCAACACCGTGGAAGATGCAGTGAACGAAACAGGTGCGGATGCCAGCGTGATTTACGTGCCGCCGCCATTCGCAGCCGATGCCATCCTGGAAGCCGCCGATGCAGGTGTGCGAGTCATCGTGGCCATCACCGAGGGCATACCCGTACAGGACATGATGACTGTGAAGGCGGTCATCAACGACATGCCGGACACCTGGCTGATCGGGCCCAACTGCCCTGGGATCATCACGCCGGGGGAATGCAAGATCGGCATCATGCCCGGGCAGATTCACAGCAAGGGCCGGGTAGGCGTCGTCTCCCGTTCCGGCACCCTCACTTACGAAGCCGTCTACCAGACCACCCTGGCGGGCCTTGGCCAGTCCACCTGTATCGGTATCGGGGGAGACCCCATCCAGGGCATGAACTTCATCGACGTGCTGAAATTGTTCCAGGAGGACGGGGAAACCGAGGGAATCATCATGGTCGGTGAAATTGGCGGCTCAGCTGAAGAGGACGCTGCGCAGTTTATCGCTGAGCATGTCACCAAGCCGGTTGTGGCCTACATCGCCGGGGTAACCGCGCCTCCAGGCAAGCGGATGGGGCATGCAGGGGCCATCATCGCCGGAGGCAAGGGTACGGCGGATGCCAAGTTCGAAGCCCTGGAAGCTGCCGGCGTGACCACCGTCCGCTCACCTGCCGATCTTGGCAGCGCCATACTGGAGAAGCTTGGCGCTTGATCACGATTGCGCTTGCACAGCACGATTTCCTGGTCGGCGACATCAAGGGAAACCTCGGCAAGGCAATCGAACAGGTTGACGCCGCGAAGGCTGCAGGGGCTGACCTGCTCCTGTTCCCCGAACTCGCGCTCACCGGCTATCCGCCCGAGGACCTGTTGCTGAGGCCGGGTTTTCTGGAGTCCTGTCACGTGGCCGTGGAGCAACTCTGTCCGCACATACACGGGATCGATGTCGTGTTTGGACATCCCCGGGCGGAAGGCGGTTTGCGTTACAACTCGGTCAGCTGGATAAGGGACGGCCACATCATCGGCCGATACGACAAGCAGTGCCTGCCAAATTACGCGGTTTTCGACGAACAACGGTATTTCACCCCGGGGAATAGCCCGCTGGTGGTGGAGATCAAAGGTGTCCGGGTGGCCGTCCTGATCTGTGAAGACAGTTGGGAGGCCGGGCCGTCGCTCCAGGCCAGGGACGAAGGCGCACAGTTGTTGCTGGTGCCCAATGCTTCCCCTTACCGGGACGATAAGCTCTCGGACCGCGTGAGCATGTTCTCCCGGCGATTCGCCGATACGCAAACAGCCATGGTGTACTGCAACCTGGTTGGCGGGCAGGATGAACTGGTTTTCGATGGCCGCAGTATGTTGATGAGTGCTGATGGTGTGCTTTCCCAACCGGGACCGTTATGCGACGAGGCTCTGTTACTGGCCCAATTCGATGAAAGCAGCGGTGACCTGAGGGCGATGGACTGGCCGGAAGCGCCCGGGCCGCAGATTGAAGAGATTTACAAGGTCCTGGTAACCGGACTGCGGGATTACGTCCTCAAAAACGGTTTCAGTGACGTCGTTTTCGGCCTGTCCGGCGGGATCGATTCAAGCCTGACGCTTGCACTGGCGGTAGACGCCTTCGGCGCGGAACATGTCCATACCGTGATGATGCCCTCCCGGCATACCTCCGGCCTGAGCATAGAACTGGCGCAGGAGCAGGCGGTGCAACTGGGCGTGGACCACCGTTGCATTTCGATTGAGCCGGCCTATGAAATGATGTTGAACCTCTTGAGCCCCTCATTCGAGGGCCGCGAAGCCGACATTACCGAGGAGAACCTGCAAGCGCGAATCCGGGGCGATATCGTGATGGCGCTCTCCAATAAATTCGGCTGGCTGCCACTGGCCACAAGCAACAAGAGTGAACTCGCAGTGGGCTACTGCACGATTTACGGCGACATGTGTGGCGGGTTTGGACCGTTGCTGGATTGTTTCAAAATGAGGGTCTACGAGTTGTCGCGTTACCGGAACAGCCTGTCCCCGGCGATCCCCGAGTCGGTGATTACCCGTCCGCCGTCAGCCGAACTGAGGCCGGACCAGTCCGACCAGGATTCATTGCCCCCCTACGATCAACTGGACGAAATCCTGAGACGTTATGTCGAGCAGGACTGGTCCATATCGCAGATTGTCGAGGATGGCTTTGACGATGCCATCGTGCGAAGGATTGCGGGCCTGGTCCTGATCAATGAATACAAGCGTCGCCAGGCACCGCCAGGAGTCCGCATCACCCACCGGGCCTTCGGCCGCGACCGCAGATACCCGATCACCTCCGGCTGGAAGTCTACCGAGCTTACTTAATCGAAAGGCCAGAGCCGCTCGGCCCAGCTTCTTGGCTTCTTCTGGCCCAGAACGTAATAGTTGTCAGGGTAGTTGAGCGCCAGCACGCTCATCGACCCTTCTGCCAGGTCCGGCAATTCCAGGGCCGTGTACGCCTTGTGCAAAACGATCAGGGCTTCGGCGTTCTGGGGTGTGTTGGGGTAGGTTTCCAGTGCGTAGCG
>JARFQZ010000340.1 GCA_029287515.1 Lysobacterales bacterium | reverse complement strand
TTGCCGGGTCAGGGTCTCGCCGATGTTATTTGAAACTTCCCTGCGCAGGTCTTCCCCGGCCAGCACGGTGGCCGACTGGGACAGTTCCACCAGGTCGCGGTCCAGCGGCGTGGCCCGCACGACAATTTCCTCGAGGTCATGGTCTTCATGTCCCGACCCGTGAAGGTGTTCTTCGTGCGATTCAGTGGTTTCCGTCTGGGCGACAGCCTGGGAAGCGAACAGCAGCGCGACGACGAACAAAAGCCTCGACGCAATCAATCTCAAATTGTACATCTGGTAATTTTCCTTTCCTGTGACAAACAGCAATCCCGGGATTTGACAGGGACATATACAGCGTTGATATCAAAGGAAAGAAGGAGGGGCGCGGACCGAAAAGCCCGTGGAAACTGCGGCCTTGCTGAAATGGTCAGGACAAACCGGCCGTGTCGCGGCAGGCGCTGACCGTGCGAACAGGTCCGCCGAGTTCGTCGCTGCAGCCTCAAGGTTCGAACCCACCGGACAAACCACGCAGGAGCCGTTGTCTCCGGAAGCAGGATGCTCGAACTCATGCGCTAACGCCAGGCTCTGTGCCGCGAAAAAAATACAAAACAGCAGCAGCACGCGTGGCGCCAGATTGAATTTGACGTGGTTCGACATGGATTCAGTATAGAACAGCAAATCAAGCATGCAAAGCGCAACATAATCCCGTTCTGAATAGCTATAATAATAGTCTTGACTCGAGACCATTGCGGCCGGAGAAAATCAGCATGACTGCCCGTGAAATCATGGAATATGACGTTGTCATCGTCGGCGCCGGACCGGCCGGATTGTCCTGTGCAATCCGCCTCAAACAGCAGAAACCGGAACTGATGATCGCCGTGATCGAGAAAGCCTCGGAAATCGGGGCGCATATCCTCTCGGGCGCCGTCATCGAGCCGGAGCCGCTGGACGAACTCCTGCCCGGGTGGCGTGAAGATCCGCCACCGGTTTGCATCGCCGTGGAGAAAGATGAAATCTGGTTGCTGAGCCAGAAAGGCAGAAGGCGTTTGCCAACCCCTCCGCAGCAAAAAAATCACGGCAACTTCATCGTTTCCCTGGGCGCCATGTGCGCGTGGATGGCCAACAAGGCGGAGGCCCTGGAAGTCGATATCTTTCCAGGTTTCGCAGCCGCTGAAATTCGTTACACCGACGAAGGCGCAGTGGGCGGAGTGATTATCGGTGACATGGGGATCGGCCGGGATGGCGAGCCAAAAGACACCTACATGCAGGGCATCGAGATCCACGCTCCCATCACCATTCTGAGCGAAGGCGTCAGGGGCCACCTGAGCAAACAGCTGATAAAAAAATACGCCCTGGACAAGGATTCCGACCCCCAGACGTACGGCATCGGCATGAAGGAGCTTTGGCGGGTTCAGCCGGGCAAGTCCATACCGGGCCTGGTTCAGCACACTGCCGGCTGGCCGCTGGACAGCATGACCTACGGCGGCAGCTTCATTTATCACCTGGACAAGGACCGCATCGCCATCGGCTTCGTCTGCGGCCTCGATTACCAGGACCCGGAGTTCGTTCCGTTCGAAGCATTCCAACAGATGAAAAACCACCCGATGGTCAAGGAAATGCTCGAAGGCGGGGAAATACTCTCATCCGGTGCACGCGCCATAGCCGAGGGCGGCTACCAGTCACTGCCAAAAACCGAGATGCCCGGCGCCCTGATCATCGGTGATTCAGCCGGCACGCTGAACGTCCCGAAAATCAAGGGCACCCACCAGGCCATGCGGTGCGGCATGCTGGCCGCCGAACACATTGCACAAACGTCCTCGGTTGACGGTTTCGACGCGAAACTGCGTGATTCAGCCGTCGTGAAAGAGCTCCACAAGGTACGCAACATCAGGCCGGCGTTTTACAAGGGATTCTGGCGCGGCTTCATCCGGGCGGCCATTGAAACGGTCACTGCCGGCAAGTTGCCGACCACGCTGAGCGTACACGCGGACGACACCTCGATGAGGATGCTGGACGGCTACACCTCACCCGACCGCAAGTGGGTGGAACGCACCTTGCCGCCGCGCGACCGGCTGGCATCGGTTTACTTCGCAGCGACAGCCCACGATGAGGATCAGCCCGTCCACCTTCAAATCCTGGAACCGGATGTGTGCACAACCCGTTGCGTGGCGGAATACAACAATCCCTGCACCCGTTTCTGCCCGGCCCATGTTTATGAAATGGTCGACGACGAAGGCGGTCAACAGCTGCAGATCAATGCCGCCAACTGCGTGCATTGCAAGACCTGTGACATCAAGGACCCGTACCAGATAATCAACTGGGTTACGCCCGAAGGCGGAAGCGGACCCAACTACCAGAACATGTAAAACCCGTAATTTGTAAATCCGAGATGGAGTATAGAAAACCGATGAAAATACTGGTTGGCATCAAGCGTGTAGTGGATTACAACGTCCGCATCCGCGTTCTGCCTGACGGCAGCGGCGTGGATACCGACGGCGTCAAGATGAGCGTGAATCCATTCGATGAAATTGCACTGGAAGAAGCACTGAGAATCAAGGAGGCGGGTAACGCCGAAGAAGTCATCGTGATATCCGTTGGTGGCGATGAATGCCAGCAACAGTTGCGCACGGGCCTGGCCATGGGGGCGGACCGCGCCATCCAGGTCCAGACCTCCGAGCCCCTGCAGCCATTGAGCGTGGCCCGGGCATTCCTGAAAATCGTCGAGCGCGAAGACCCCGGCCTGGTGATTCTTGGCAAGCAGGCCATCGACGACGACAACAGCCAGACGGCCCAGATGCTGGCCGCCCTGTGGGACCGCCCGCAGGCGACTTTTGCTTCAAAGCTGGAGCTGAATGGAAGCTCGGCCTCAGTCACCCGCGAAGTGGACGCCGGCCTGGAAACGATCGAGGTCGATCTGCCGGCCGTTATCTCCGTCGACTTGCGGATGAATGAGCCCCGTTTCGTGAAGCTGCCGGATATCATGAAGGCCAAGCGCAAACCGCTGGAGGTTATTTCACTGGATGACCTGGACGTAACGGTTGATGGTCAGCTCGGAATCAGCCAGTTCACCCCGCCGCCACAGCGCGAGAAAGGCATCATGGTGGACGATGCTTCCCAACTGCTACAGGAATTGAAGAACAGGGGTTTGTTATGAGCAGAATACTGATTATCGCTGAACACGATGGCGCCACGCTGAACATCAGCACCTCCAAGTGCGTCACCTGCGCCCAGGCAATCGGCGGAGACATCGACATCCTGGTCATGGGCCAGGGAATCGACGCCGTTGCCGCCGAGGCTGCCGCTTTGGATTCGGTCAGCAGGGTCCTGGCCGTCAACGCGGAACACCTGGCTGCCCCGCTGGCCGTCAACCTGGCCGCGGAAGTCGTTGGACTGTCAGCTGACTACACTCACCTGGTCGGCCCGTCGACCACGTTCGGCCGCGACCTGATGCCGCGCGTTGCGGCGCTGTGCGGTGTAAACCAGATCAGCGACATCATGGAAGTCAGCAGCGCTGAATCCTTCAAGCGCCCCGTGTACGCCGGTAACGCCATCGTCCAGGCTGAGCCTGCAAACGGAACAAAAGTGGTTGCCACCGTTCGCACGGCAAGCTGGAAAGCAGCGGGCAGCGGCGGCAGCGCCAGCATCGAACAGCGTGGCGCCAGCGGTTCAGCCGCGGCGCATACCCGTTACGTGGGACTGAGCTCGGAAGGCGGTGAACGACCGGATCTGCAGAGTGCTCCGAAGGTGGTTTCCGGCGGCCGCGCCCTGGCCAGCGAAGAAAATTTCGAATTGATCTACAAGCTGGCGGACAAGCTGGGAGCGGGCGTCGGCGCTTCACGCGCCGCGGTCGATGCCGGCTACTGCCCCAACGACATGCAGGTGGGGCAAACGGGCAAGATCATCTCTCCGGACCTGTACATCGCTTTCGGAATTTCAGGCGCCATTCAGCACGTGACCGGCATCAAGGACGCCGGGACTATCGTGGCGGTCAACAAGGACCCGGAGGCGCCGATCTTTGAAATCGCCGATATCGGCCTGGTGGGAGACCTTTTCAACGTCATTCCGGAAATTGAAAGCCAGCTGGGCTGAATAATGACCGAACCTATCTGGTCACCCGGCCCGGTAAGGCGCCAGACTGCCAACATCCGCAGGTTTATCGACCTTGCACGAAGCGAACTGGATCCCGGTATTTTCGATTACCGGGATCTTTATCATTATTCGCTGCAAAATCCTGCTGAGTTCTGGCGTGCGGTGTGGGATTTCTGCGGAATCACGGGCAGTCCCGGCACAGCGGTTGTTGAAAACCCGGGCCTCATGCCGGGAGCCCGTTGGTTTCCGGAAAGCCGGCTGAATTTTGCCGAAAACCTGTTACGCCACAGGGATGACCGGCCCGCGCTGGTTTTTGCTTCAGAGACCGCAGAGCGCTCGGAATACACTTTCGCCGAACTTTACAAGGCCGTTGCAAAAACAGCGGAAGCCCTGAAATCCGCCGGCGTGCAACAGGGCGACCGTGTCGCGGGATACCTTCCCAACCTGCCTGAAACCGTTATTGCAATGCTGGCGGCCACCAGCCTGGGCGCGATCTGGTCTTCGTGCTCACCGGATTTCGGCATTGACGGCGTCGTCGACCGTCTCGGCCAGATTCGGCCAAAAGTCCTGTTTTGCGCCGCCGCCTATACTTACAACGGCAAGACCCATGACTGCCTCGACAAGGTCCGGGGGATCATCAGGGCGATCGATTCCATCGAAACCACTGTCGTGCTCCCCTATGTCAATCCCGGCGCAAAACTTCGCAAAATACCGGGTGCTGTATGGTTTGAAGAATTCACGGATAACCAGGCCAGTGACATTGAATTCGTGCAACTGCCGTTTGACCATCCCGTTTACATCCTCTATTCCTCGGGCACCACGGGCGTTCCCAAGTGCATCGTTCACGGCGCGGGAGGCACCCTGATACAGCACCTCAAGGAACTGGTGCTGCACACCAACCTGAGGCGTTCGGACCGCCTGTGCTATTTCACTACCTGCGGATGGATGATGTGGAACTGGATGGTCAGCGCGCTGGCCATCGGAACCACCCTGGTGCTTTATGAGGGTTCGCCGTTCTTTCCCTCGCCCGCGGCCATGTTCGACCTGGTGGACGAATGTGAAATCACGGTGCTGGGCACCGGCGCCAAGGCCATCGCCGCCTGGGAAAAAGCGGGCGTCAAGCCCCGCGAAACCCATCGACTGAATTCCCTGGTAACGCTGCTGTCGACCGGTTCGCCCCTTGCGCCCGAAAGCTTTGAATACGTTTACCGTGAAATCAAGCAGAACCTGTGCCTCTCCTCAATCGCAGGTGGAACCGACATCGTCTCCTGCTTCATGGTCGGCTGCCCCATTCTGCCGGTGTGGAGGGGTGAGCTGCAGTGTCCCGGCCTCGGCATGGCGGTAGAGATTTTGCGCGATGACGGCAGCGGGGCCGACACCGGCGAGACAGGAGAACTCTGCTGTACACAGCCATTCCCGGCCATGCCCGTGGGATTCTGGAATGACCCGGACGGCTCGAGGTACCACGCGGCCTACTTTGAAAAGTTTCCGGGAATCTGGGCCCACGGGGATTTTGTGGCAAAAACCGAACACGGTGGATTCGTCATCCAGGGCCGCTCGGACGCGACGCTGAACCCTGGCGGCGTCCGCATCGGAACTTCGGAAATCTATCGCCAGGTGGAGGGGCTGGACCCGGTACTCGAAAGCCTCTGCATCGGCCAGGACTGGGAAGACGATGTCCGGGTGGTGTTGTTCGTAAAGCTCAGGGGCGGACTCGAACTGAACGATGAACTGGAAGATGAGATCCGCAAAACCATCAGGCAGAATACGACGCCCCGGCACGTGCCGGCGAAAATAATCCAGGTCGCGGATATCCCCAGAACCATCAGCGGGAAAATTGTCGAACTGGCGGTAAGGGATATCATTCACGGCAGGCAGGTCAAAAACACCGACGCCCTGGCCAATCCCGAATCGCTGGAACTGTTCCGCGACTTGCCCGAGCTGAAGAGTTGAGTCATCAAGGCCATGAGTGAATTGCTTTCATTGCGCGCATCTTATGAAGAGGGAACGGCCGGCGCCTGGCTGGAAGGCGCCGACGATGTGCTCGCCGTATTCGAATTCGGCAGGTCACCGCTGGATTCGACTGATCCGAGACACGTGCCGGTTGCACTGGAACAGCTCGGCGGGCCGGCCATGGTCGAAGTCTGGCGCTGCGCGGGGCCGATCAAGACTGGAAGCTGGGACCGGCTGCGATTTTCACAGGGGGAGGAATTGACCATGGGCCACATCGCGCTGGACCTGCGTGAATCCAGTGACATGCGCGAGGCCAGCAGGTTGGCGTACGAAATCCTCCAGACCTACCTGCAGCAGTCTCCCCACCAGTGGCCCCTGAAAATCTGGAATTACATCCCCGGCATCAACCAGGGCCAGGGCGATGAGGAACTCTACCGCCAGTTCTGCCTGGGCCGCGCGGACGCGGTGCTTATCGATCCGGGTGACAGCCCGCCATTACCTGCGGCAACCGCAATCGGTTCCCGCGCAGAGGAACCGGCTCTGCAAGTCTATTTCCTGGCAGCCGCACTGCCCGGCCTGGACGTGGAGAATCCTCGGCAGGTGAGCGCCTGGCGCTACCCGCGGCAGTACGGCCCGAAAAGCCCATTGTTCTCTCGCGGAACCATATTGAGGTTGAACGGGTCACAGCAATTCCTGATTTCCGGGACCGCCAGCATTGTCGGACACCAGTCCCATCACGAAAACCAGGTGGCCAACCAGTTGAGCGAATCACTGCGCAATGTCCATTCACTGCTGGAAGAAGGCTACCGGCTGACCGGTGACTCACATGCCCGGCTGGACGCCGAGGGCATGCTGAAGGTTTATATACGGGACCCGTCTGACCTTGAGCTGATCAGGAGGACACTCGACGCAGAGGCGCCGGCGGAAATTCCAAGAATCTATCTCAAGGGCGATATCTGCCGGGAAAACCTGCTGACCGAGATTGACGGTATCGTCAGCCTGCAACGCAGCTGATCAGTTGCTCTCCCCCAGCGCCTGGTCGAGATCGGCGATCAGGTCGTTCACATCCTCGACACCGACAGACAACCGGACCAGCGTATCGCTGATGCCGAGGCGCTCCCTGATCTCCGGCGGAACCGAAGCATGCGTCATGATGGCCGGGTGATTGATCAGGCTTTCCACGCCACCCAGGCTTTCCGCGAGCGAAAATAATTCACACCGCTCGAGCATCCGGCGACTGTGTTCCAGCCCGCCCTTGACGTCGATACTGATGATGCCGCCGCCACGGCCATTCATCTGGCGCATCGCCAGGGCGTGGTCAGGGTGATCTTCCAGCCCCGGGTAGATCACCCGCGCGACGGCAGTATGTTGTTCCAGCCAGCGGGCGATGGCCAGGGCATTGTCGCAATGGGCGTTCATTCTCAATGCCAGTGTCTTCAGGCCCCTCAGTGCCAGGAAGCTGTCGAACGGCCCCTGGATGGCGCCCGCGGAATTGAGCAGGAACCACAGGTTTTCCGCCAGTTCCGCGTCCTCGCGCACCACGGCGACCCCGCCGACCATGTCCGAATGGCCGTTCAGGAATTTGGTCGCCGAGTGCATGACGATGTCGGCCCCCATCTCCAGCGGGCGTTGCAGCATGGGCGAAGCGAAAGTGTTGTCCACGACCAGCAGAGCGCCTTGCTGGTGTGCGATTTCCGCCGCGGCAGCGATGTCCACCACCTTCAGCATGGGGTTGGTCGGTGTCTCTACCCAGACCATCCGCGTTTCAGGCCGCATGGCACTGCGCAATTGATCGATGTCTTCGATACCGGTGAAGCTGAATTCGAGGTTTGCCGAACGTTCCCTGACACGGTGAAACAGCCGGAATGTGCCACCATAAAGATCGTCCCCAGCCACGATATGGTCACCGCTGTCGAGCAGTTCCAGGATCGTTGCGGTCGCGGCCATCCCGGAGGAAAAAGCGAATCCCCTGATACCCCCTTCCAGATCGGCGATGCACTTTTCATAGGCGTCCCGGGTCGGATTGTGGCTGCGCGAGTACTCCCAGCCCTGGTGGTCCCCGGGGCTGCGTTGTACATAAGTGGAACTCGCGTAAATGGGGGTCATGATCGCCCCTGTCGAGGGATCCGGAGCCTGGCCGGCATGAATTGCCCGGGTCGCCAGGCTGCGCTTGTCGTGTTTCAGGTCGGTCATCAGCGGTCCGCTTTTCTCCTGAGGTAGTTCAACAGGTCCACACGCGTGATCAGCCCGAGGAACTGCTTTCCGTCCCTGACGATGGCGACAAAATCGCGATCGAAGATGGGCATGAGATCCTTGATCGGAGCCTTTACATCAATTTCAGTCAGCTGTGTCGCCATCGCGGTCGCCACGGTGTCATCGAAACTGGCCGGCTTATCGGCCACGGCGAGCAACACATCGGACTCATCGAGAATGCCTACCAGCCGGTCATCTTCCACGACCGGCAGTTGTGAGACATCGTAAAGCTTCATCCGCTTGTAGGCATTGGCCAGCGGTTCATCCGGTCCAATCGTCACCGTGTCCTTCGACTGGTAAGGGCGGGCGATGAGGTCCCGCAGGTCGCCGTGATGCTCCACCTCCAAAAAACCCTGATCGCGCATCCAGAAGTCATTGAACATCTTGGATAAATAGCGGTTGCCGGTATCGCAGGCAAAGGTGAGCACACGCCTTGGTTCCGTCTGCTCCCGGCAATACGCAAGGGCTGCCGCCACCAGCGTTCCGGTAGAGGAGCCGCCCAGGATGCCTTCACGGGTCAACAGTTCCCTGCCGGCACGGAAGCTTTCCCTGTCGCTGATGCAGTAGGCCCTGGTAACCCGCGTGAAATCACTGATGGTGGGCAGGAAGTCTTCACCGATCCCCTCCACCATCCAGCTGCCGCTTTCGGTCGCCAGCGTGCCTTCATTGATGTACTCGGCCAGGATCGAACCTTCCGGATCGGCGAGTATCAATTCAAGGTCCGGCGCTTCGCGGGCGAAATAACGGGACAGGCCGGTCACCGTTCCGCTCGAGCCGACACCGAGCACGATGGCGTCAAGATTTTCATCCATCTGATGCCAGATTTCCGGCGCGGTGACCTCCTCGTGAGCCTGGGGATTGGAAGGGTTGCTGAACTGGTTGATGAAAAAGGCGTCATCCATTTCCGCTGCCAGGCGCTTGGCGAGGTCCTGGTAGTATTCCGGGTGCCCCTTGGCAACGTCCGAACGCGTTAGAACCACTTCCGCACCCATCGCTTTCAGATTGGAAATTTTTTCCCGGCTCATCTTGTCGGGAATAACCAGGATCAGGCGGTATCCTTTCTGCGCTGCCACCAGGGCCAGTCCCAGGCCGGTATTTCCTGCCGTACCTTCGACCAGGGTGGAGCCGGGGCTTATTTTGCCCGCTGCTTCGGCATCTTCGATCATCTTCAGGCCGATCCGGTCCTTGATCGACCCCCCGGGATTCTGGCTTTCCAGCTTGATAAACAGTTCGCAGGGACCAGTGTCCAGGTGATTTATGCGCACAACCGGCGTCTGGCCAATCAGCTCCAGGACGTTATTGAATACAGACATGCTTTGTTCTCATTTCACACGAATAAAAAGAAACGGCCGGGTTGAATTGCCCGGCCGTTTACAAATCAATGTCTCCTGGTCAGGACCGCGACGCATCCATGATGCGAGCCAGTTGATCCTTGGCCCAGAGTTTCTCTTTTTTGAGCTGATTCAAAGCCAGGTCTTCCATGGGCGCGGTGCCGACCTCGGCAGCCGTTACCCTTTTATCCAGTTCCTGATGACGGTTATAGATACGAAGAAAGTCTTCGTTTTCTTTCATCAGTTTTTCCATTTCTTCCTGGTGGTGTTCGAACATATGTGTCCTCCGTTTCAGTCAAGAATTACAGACGACGAAACGTCGCCACGCACGCACTGCGAGGGCGTCTCGTAGAAAATGTGGGGGGATTTTTTTAACAATTCAGAACGGAATTCAAACGATGACATGAGGCGGATGACAGCCTTCAAAGCCATTATCCGCGAACTCCGATTTTAGTGAAAAAAACCATGTTACTGGTGTAAATCTAGCGCAAATTACGACAGACGGCAAGCGCAGTTTCCCAATTTAATGCTGTGAAATGCAGACGCCTTATTTGTCCAACAATATGACGTCCACCCGGCGATTCTGGGAACGCCCTTCCTCGGTCTCATTGCTGGCGATGGGAAAATCCTGACCCATGCCCGCAGTCGTAAACCTGGCCGGATCCACGCCCAGCGACACGAGGGCATCCAGAACGGCGTTTGCGCGCTTTTCGGAAATCTCGAGATTTGTTTCAGAATCTCCGGTTGAATCAGTATGACCCTCAATCCGGATCTGTTTATCCGGCTCGCTTTGCAGCAGATCGACGACTTCCACAAGGCTGGCCATGGCCTCGTCCCGCAATTGCGTTTCACCGGACTGGAACAGCACGTCACCGAGTGTCACCACGACGCCGCTTTCGGTCTGGCGCAACTGGAGGTTTTCCAACTGCCTGCGCAGCGTATTTGCCTGCTCCATGGCCAGGTCCGCTTCCCGACGAGCCAATTGCGCCTCCGTCACGCTGGAGGCAGCCAGGGCCCTGGCCTGTTGTGCCTCTTCTATGGCCTGCTCCGCTTCGCGAACCGAGGCGGCTTCGCGCTGCTGTGCTTCGAGCGCTTCTTCTCTCGCCCTGCGTGCGTCTTCTTCCCTGGCCTGTGACATAACGCGGGAGCGCTCGGCTTCCAGCCTCGCAAGTTCGGCTTCGAGCTGACTGGCTTTCAGCAGCATCGCGGTGCGGTCGTCGTTGAGTTGCTGAATTTCTGTTCTCAACTGTTCCCGTTGAGCCACCGCCCGCGCGATTTGCACCCTGCGGTCAGCCATGTACACGAGGTGTATGCGCTGCGTTTCGTCGCCGGTTGCCGTTTCTGCCTGGCGCAATGCACGTTCGGCTTCAGCCAGGGCAAGCGGTGCATAACCGGCCAGGTCTTCATTTTCCTTGAGGTCATTCAGTTGGGTTCTGACCCGCTCCAGGGCCAGGTTCTGCTTGGGGGCTGTCGTGCAGGCCGAGATTCCCGTGGCGACCACAAGCGCCAGCGCGATGTGTTTTACCCGCCTGCTCATTTGAAATCCTCCCCGAAAGTAGACTCGAAGTCTTCGCGCAGGATTTCATTCTCCCTGGTTTGTTCGGCCACCTGTGCCCGGACTTCTGCAGTTCGGGATTTTTCGATGGCCAGTTCAGAATTGATTTCTGATTGTTCGATCAGGTAAATCGCCTTGTCATATTGGCGGTATTCCATGCCTTTTTGTGCTTCGGCCAGCTTCTCCCGGGCAAATCGCAACTCCACCGGTGAATGCTCCTCGGCGCCGGCATCAACCGCTTCCTGGATAGCCTCTTCGGCATCATTAAAGGCATTTGGGGCCGGTTTGGGCGCGGCGCAGGAAGCCAGCACGAAAGTGGTAAAAATGACAACGAGTAGATTACGCATGAACTGACAGTTTCAAATGAGCCAACAGTGGATTATGACTCATGAGAGCACTCGAGGTAAGTGCCAAAAGCTTGATCAGGCGGCATCGGCCTGGTTCTCGGGCGCCGCCCGGACGAATGCGTCTTCCTTCCGGCACCGGGCGGTGATCCTCTGTATGCTCGGATAAGGGTCCAGGTCGCAGGAAAAACGCTCCGCATTGTAGACCTGCGGCACGAGATAACAGTCGGCCAGACCAGGGGAATCCCCATGGCAAAAGTCTCCGCTGCCGGAAGAGGACAGCCAGGCTTCCACCGCCGAGAATCCCCTGTCGATCCAATGCGAATACCACGCCCTGACCGATTCGTCCGGTTGTTGCATCCGGTCTTTCAGGTACTGCGTCACCGCCAGGTTGTTCAACGGCTGGATTTCGCTACAGATGGACTGTGCGATGCTTCGGACGCGCGACCGCTCAACGAAATCCGCCGGCAGGAGGGGCCGTTCCGGAAAAACCTCTTCCAGGTACTCGATGATCGCCATTGACTGCACGATGGTCTGCCCGTCGTGCACCAGGGCGGGAACCAGGCCCAGCGGATTGACTTCCCGGTAATCCGGCCGGTTCTGTTCGCCTCCGTCGCGGACAAGGTGGACGGAGTTCTGCTGATAACTGATGCCTTTCAGGTTCAGCGCTATCCTGACGCGGTAGGCGGAAGAACTCCTCCAGTAAGAGTAAAGCAGAACCTGCCCTGCCTGCTCACCGGCCATAGGGCTCAATCACCTGCTCGATGGCGCCAAAAATTGACCTGCCTTCGTCATCCAGCATATCGATCCTGATGCTGTCCCCGAACCGCATGAACGGCGTTTCCGGCTTGCCACCGGCGATTATTTCGAGCATGCGACGCTCGGCAAGGCAGGATGCGCCGAGGCTTTCATCCTCGTTGGCGATGGTGCCCGAGCCCACGATCGCACCCGCTGCAAGCGGACGGGTTTTTGCCGCATGGGCGACCAGTTGGGCGAAATTGAATTGCATGTCGACACCGGCTTCGGGAGCACCGAAACGTTCACCATTGAGCCAGGAACGCAATGGCAGATGCAGAACACTGCCCTTCCAGGCAGTTCCCAGTTCATCCGGAGTAACCAGCACCGGTGACAAGGCGGAACGTGGTTTGGATTGCAGAAAACCGAAACCCTTGGCCAGTTCCCCGGGAATCAGGTTGCGAAGGCTGACGTCATTGATCAGCCCGACCAGTTGAATATGCTCAGCCGCGTCTTCCGCGGTAACCGCCATCGGCACGTCATCGGTGACCACCACAACTTCCGCCTCGAAGTCAATCCCATAGTCCTCGCTGACCACGTGAACCGCGTCCCTGGGTCCGAGGAAACCGGCCGAAGTCGCCTGGTACATCAACGGGTCTTCGTAGAATGACTCGGGCACCTCCGCGCCCCGCGCGCGCCTGACCCGCTCGACATGCGGCAAATAGGCGCTGCCATCCACGAATTCAAAGGCCCGCGGAAAGGGCGAGGCCAGCGCAGTGTAATCCAGTGTCATGGAGTCTTCGCACTGGCCCAGGTTCAGGGCTTCCGACAGGGCATTCAGCCGGGGAGCCGCGTGGGCCCAGTCATCGATGGCCTGCTGCAGGGTGTCGGCCACGTCGGCTGCAATTACGTATTGTGTCAAATCGCGATTGACAACGATCAGCGTGCCATCACGGCCGCCTGCTTTTAAAGATGCCAGTTTCACTGTGCTGTTTCCTTTTTCCTTTGCTGAATCAGTTATCCCGAAGACCAGGACGCCGCATAACCATCCCATTCGATTGCACTGCTGCGCTCGTTGGCAATCAGTGCGTCACGGGTGTCGATCATCACGGCAACTTCGTCCGTGCCGGCCGTTTTCTGCTCGAACGCATTTTTCATGGCCTTCGGATGCGGGCCATGGGTAAATCCTACCGGATGCCAGGTCATCATACCGGGATGGATGTTGTCCCGGCTGAAGAACTTGCCCTGGTGATAAAAAATGACTTCGTCGTAATCGTCATTATTGTGGAAAAACGGAACTTTCAGCGCACCGGGATCGGTTTCGAAGGGCCGGGGGGCAAAAGTGCATACCACGAAGCGGTTGGCGACGAATGTCGTGTGGGCGGATGGCGGCAAATGGTAGCGGTCGCTCAGTACCGGGCGAATATCCCGCCAGTTGACCCGCACCGGGCTCAAGTCGCCTTTCCAGCCGATCGCGTCAAGCGGATTGAACGGGTATACGATACGACTCACGGCGCCCCTGCTTTTTACCTGCACTTCCCACTCGCTCTCGTCCTGCTGGGCCAGGAAAGCGTCGTCGATTGACGGCACATCAAGGATAGCCGGATCGAATATGGCGTGGTTGCCGAGCATGCCCTTGTCGGGCAGCATGTAGCTTCCGCCGGTCGCCTCTACCATCAAAATCTGCATCGCTTCATCGGATTCCAATCGCCACATGGTGCTGCGCGGGATCACGATGTAGTCGCCCTCGCTGACTGCCAGGTGTCCGTAATCACAGAAGAGCTGTCCTGAACCCCGGTGAATGAACAACAACTCGTCACCGTCGGCGTTTCGCGCCAGTGATTCCATCGATGCCTGCATGGTCCAGGTGCGCAATTTGCAATGCGCATTGTGCAGAAGCCCGAAGGCATCCCACGGGCTGGGGCCCATTTCACCGAGATGGGTGGTGTCATATGCGCGCGGCCGGAGGTCGCCTTCGAAACGCAACCAGTCGGTCGGTCGGTGGCGATGATACATATGGGTGGCCGGCCCAAAGAAGCCTTCCCTGCCCAGTTCACGTTCATAACTTCCGTGGGGTAAATCGCAGTGCGCCTGCCGGGACGCTTCGCCTTCGGTCCGGGGAAATGAGATCCAGTTTCGCGACATGATGCAGATTCCGTGTTCAGCTTGCAGAAGCCGATTATATTAGTTACATTTGAAACCAATTGCAATGAGAGCACCTCAGATGAATACTCCAGGAAGCGGAACTGACGGCCCAGGTAGCTCATTTCTGTTTGAGCTGGATGACTTTCTTCCCTACCGCCTGTCCTTATTGACCAACACCGTCAGCGCCGGAATCGCCCGCAGCTACAGGGACCAGCATCAAATCAGCGTCATAGAATGGCGGATCATGGCTGTGCTCGGCCGCTACCCCGGCCTGACTGCAAAG
>JARFQZ010000258.1 GCA_029287515.1 Lysobacterales bacterium | reverse complement strand
CAAAGCGGCCTCCCTGCCAAAAGACACGAACATCGGCCCAACAACGATCAACCGGATCCTGCGACTCTACGGCCCGCGCCCGCCAGCGCCGGAACCCCAGACCCGGCAGCTCCTGGGTGCACTGCAGGCACGGCTGGGAACTGATGACGTAGCGGTCAGTATCGATGCAACGCACTACTGCGTGAAATCCCGCGGTGTCATGGATACGAATTCGCAGACCAGCACAACAGCGCTGGGAGGCTGTTTCAGGGAGAACATCCATACCCGCGCAGAATTCCTGAATCCGTGAGCCGTGACCCCATACTGATTACCGGTGCGGGCAAGCGCATCGGTTTGCACCTTGCCCGGACTTTCCTGGGCAGGGGCATTCCTGTCATTGGCACTTTCCGTACCGACAGGGACACCCTGGTCGATCTGAGGGAACAAGGGGCTGATCTGTACTACTGCGATCTCCAGGATGATCCGCAGATAGAGATCTTCACTCGAACCATCAGTTCAAGATACGACAGGCTCAGGGCTATCATTCACAATGCATCGGACTGGCTTCCGGATGACAATGCCCTTACAGCCAGTGAAACCATGCACCGCATGATGCAGGTTCATGTAACTGCGCCCTACCAGATCAACCTGGGACTGGCGCAGCTGCTGCAAGCGGTTCCGGACCGCGCCTCAGACATTATCCACATCGGCGATTATGTCAGCGGGAAAGGCAGCACAAAGCACATTGCCTATGCCGCCAGCAAGGCTGCCCAGGACAACCTGACACTGTCTTTCGCAGCCCGCCTGGCCCCTGCTGTCAAAGTCAACAGCATTGCACCGGCGCTGATCCTTTTTAACGAGGACGACGGCGCCGACTACCGGGCTAAAGCCCTGAAGAAAAGCCTGGTGCAGCGCGAAGGCGGCCTCGAAGAATTCCAACAAACCGTTGACTACCTTCTGAATAGCCAATACGTCACCGGCCGGGTCTTACACCTCGATGGCGGCAGACACCTGCGTTCCTAGCGATACCCATCTTCGACCGCTAAACCACTAATACCTATACGTTAATTGTACCTGTATAGTTTTATTATGAATTTATTTGATTTAATCCTTGATTTATCTATACGTAATCTATACAATCGGGTCTCAACTTTAGGAGAAATCAATCATGTTTTTGAAACGCAAAACCAGTATTTACTCAATCCCCGCCTTGTTTGCCGCCATACTGCTGTTGGCTACCGAAGCGTACGCCGGCGGCTATGGCAAAAAGCAGTCTGACATTGTAGATACCGCTGTTGCAGCGGGCTCTTTCAACACGCTCGCTGCTGCCCTGCAGGCTGGCGGTCTGGTCGACACGCTGAAAGGCGATGGACCATACACTGTTTTCGCCCCGACCGACGAAGCTTTCGCAAAGCTGCCTGATGGCACCGTCGAAATGCTCCTCTTGCCGGAAAACAAAGACAAGTTGGTAGAAATTCTGACCTACCACGTTGTTGCAGGCAAAGTCACTGCAGCGGAAGTAGTAACCCTTGAGAAAGCCCAGACTGCAAACGGTTCTGATGTCGCTATCAAGGTTGTCGACGAGACAGTATTTATTAACGACTCGCGTGTGGTCGCCACGGACATCCAGGCCAGCAATGGCGTCATCCACGTGGTGGATACCGTCATTCTGCCCAACTGATCTCCCCGCCTATCTGGCGAACCCCGCACACCCCTGCGTGTGCGATCTTTACCCGGACGGGCAAGCCGTTTCACGAAACACTTGTCCGCTCCGGGTTTCCTTTTGCAGGAAGACTGGTCACGAAGGTCGCCAAAACCGTATGTCGCACAGGATTTCACTCAACAACAAAGCCGCGAGCACACGCCTTGTCGTAGGCGGTAACCGTGGTATCGGGATTGCGCTGGTCGAAGCGCAACTTGGCAGACCGGGCGTTTCAACCGTGATCGCTACGCACAGGCCAACGGCGGACACGGCAAGCCTGCTGGAACTGAAACGCCGGCACGGCAAGAAACTGATTTTGCAGGAACTGGACGTTACCAGTGATTCCAGTTTGAAAGCGTTCGGCAGCTTCCTGGCACAACAGCCGTTCGGAATTGACCTGGCCATCCATGCTGCGGGGCTTCTTCACGATGATGACATCGCCCCTGAAAAATCCCTGGCCCACTGCAAGGCATCTCACCTGATGCGATTATTCGAAGTAAACAGCATCGGTCCCCTGATGGTGGCAGGCGCGCTCATCCCGACACAGAAAAGAAATCACCGGTTCACTTTCGCTGCTCTATCCGCGATGGTTGGCAGCATTGGCGACAACCGCCTCGGTGGCTGGTACGGGTACCGGGCATCCAAGACTGCGCTGAACCAGTTTATCCGGACCATGGCAAACGAATGCCGCCTGAAGCATCCGCGCGCCGCAATCGTGGCCATCCATCCCGGGACTACCGACACCGACCTGTCGCGGCCTTTCCAGAAAAACGTGGATCCTGAAAAACTATACTCACCCATGACAACAGCTAACCGCCTGCTGGGGGTCCTGGAGGGTGTCGATGAGAGCCACAGCGGACAATTCCTGAACTGGAACGGGAGTACAATTCCTTGGTAGCCCTCACTCACAGGACATCCGCATGATTAAGAACCGTAAGCTTTGCACCCTGCCCTTACTGCCCCTGCTTACGCTGCCATTGCTTCTAACCGGCTGCCTGGGAATGCCCGGCGGTGTGAAGCCGGTATCCGGCTTTGAACTGGACCGCTACCTGGGCACCTGGTACGAAGTCGCCCGGCTCGACCATTCATTCGAGCGCGGACTCAGCAACGTCACGGCGCAGTACAGCCTGCGAGACGATGGCGGCGTGCAGGTCATCAACCGGGGATACGCAGAGAAAAAGGGCGAATGGGACCAGGCCGAAGGCAAGGCCTACTTCGTCGGGGACGAGAGCGAGGGCTATCTGAAAGTGTCGTTCTTCGGGCCTTTCTACGGATCCTATGTCGTCTTCGAACTTGACCAGGACGATTACCAGTACGCGTTCATATCCGGTCCGGACTCATCCTACCTGTGGCTGCTTTCGCGAACACCCGAAGTCAGCGATGAGAGAAAGCAGCAGTTCGAGAGTGAGGCCAAGGCACTGGGATTCAACGTGGATGAACTGATCTGGGTAAGCCACGAGGCCCCATGATTTTCCCCATCCGGACAAGAATTGTTACGGGCACAGCTACTGCGTTGATTGCTGTTTTTTCTTCATTCCTGGGCGCCCAGGAAACGGATTATTACGAGTACAAAACCGTCAGCCGCGACGGTATCGGTAAATATTACATGGGAAGGGAAATTTCGCACGTCATGGGGCACCAGGGTGCGTCCTGGCTGGAAAGGCCGCAGCGCGACCGCGAGCAAAAAACCAGCCGGCTCGTCAGCAACCTGCCACTGCAGCCGGCCGACACGGTGGCGGATATCGGGGCGGGTACCGGCTATTTCAGTTTCCGTGTCGCCGAGCGTGTGCCGCAGGGTAAAGTTGTTGCCGTCGATATCCAGCGGGAAATGCTGGACATCATCGATACCCGCAAAGCGCAGGGCTCTCCACAAAATGTCGAGACGGTACTCGGCACGGAGCGGGACCCGAACCTCAGCCCCGGCAGTATAGACCTGATCCTGCTGGTTGACGCCTACCACGAATTTTCCTGGCCCCGCGAGATGGCCGAAGCCATGGTCAGGGCCCTGAAACCGGGTGGACGGCTGGTCCTGGTCGAATACCGCGGTGAAGATCCTTCAATTCCTATCAAGCGATTACATAAAATGACCGAGAAACAGGCCCGCATGGAAATGCAGGCGGTCGGCCTTGAATGGGAATCGACCGGGGATTTCCTTCCCCAGCAGCACTTCATGATATTCCGCCGGCCGGACTGAAGTGGCC
>JARFQZ010000257.1 GCA_029287515.1 Lysobacterales bacterium | reverse complement strand
TTCCTTCAGAGCCGGCACCCACTTCTGCTTACCCGTGAGAATCGGGGTCAGCCATTTCGGGTTGGCTTCGTTTTCGGTGAATGATTTCAGGAAGATGGACTTCGGCATCTTGGCCTGGGCCACAGCCATCTGCAGGATCATGCGCTCCAGGTCACGGGTCTGTGAAACCACGTAACGGAGCCGGTCGACCAGGTGGTCCACCATCTTCGCCGGGTACTTGATGCGCAGGAATATGTGAGCCATGTCGTCCATGACCTTCGTTGTACTCGCATGCCCCGGTCCATGTTTGTCCTGTAATTGAAGGAACTTCTTGTACAGCTTGGCCATTTGCTCGAACTTGGCATCGACTTCTTCGGGATCCGGCCCGGTGGGACCCTGATCCTCTTCTTCCTCGTCTTCATCCTCGTCCTTACTGTCATCCTTGTCATTTGCTTCCGCAGCCTTGACCTTGGCGGGCTTCGGCGGTTTCGGAATTTCCTGCTTGGCAAGTTCTTCCGGATCAATGAAATCAATCATCAACTCGGTCAGGCGTTGCCGGCCGTCCTTGTAGTTAGCGTACTGCACCAGCAGGGTCGCATAGGTGCCAGGAAATCGGGACAGGGCATGATGAACCTGCAGCAGTCCGTCTTCGATGCGCTTGGCAATGGCAATCTCACCTTCGCGGGTGAGGAGTTCGACGGTACCCATTTCGCGCATGTACATGCGCACCGGGTCCGTGGTGCGACCAATCTCGGTCTCCACCGCAGCCAGCGCCGCAGCAGCCTCTTCCGCGGCCGTGTCGTCCTCGGTGGCAGTGGTGGCCGAATCATTGAGGATCAGCGTATCGGAATCCGGCGCCACTTCGTGCACCGAAATCCCCATGTCGTTGATCATGTTGATAATGTCTTCTATCTGCTCCGGATCGACAATGTCATCCGGCAGATGATCGTTCACCTGGGCATACGTGAGGAAGCCCTGCTCCTTACCTTTGGTAATGAGTTCTTTTAATTGTGATTGCTGATTCTCATTCATAATTTTTCGGGCGCTAACTAACTATAGTCCAAGACCATCAACACGGCGACAACGTTACAAAATTGTTTCGTTTTCCCGCCCCTAATCCGGTTCCTCGCCTTGCAAAGAACCGATCAATTCCTGTCGCCGCTGCTGCAACGAGAGCAATTTGCTTCTATCTTCCACCGTCAATTCGACGATTTTTGGCATCCGTGCGATTTGTGCTTCTGTCCACTGCAACTCCAAACCGGTCACAGCATCCCTGTACTCCTGTACCAGTCGCGAATCTTCCCCCGGCAGCTGCCATGTGGCCAGCGTATTCAAATGCGATTGAGCCGGGTGATCGTGCCAGAGTTCCAATAACTGAGCGGTTGTCATATTGGGGCTTTTGGAACAGAAGTCAACAAGTTCACGATAGATTTCAAAGCCCGCAAGGTCACACCCTTCGAAAACATCCAGATTTTCGGTCTGCAAGGCGAGCGCAGGATTCTGAACCAGGTGTGCAAGGGCCATCCTCATCGGCGTTCTCTGTTGGGCAGTCCGAACTCCCCTGGCGGGACCTGCCCGGCGGCCCGGCGCAGCTTTCATTGGCTCGCTGACACGATGCTGTGCCAGGCTTTCTAGGCGTTCGATCATCATGTCATGAAAGACACCCTGCGGAATCCAGTCAATCATCGGCTTCGACAACCCCACCAGTTTGGCCCGTCCGTCCAGCGAACTCATATCGACCGCTGACGTGAAATGGTCGAAGAAAAAATCGGACAGGGGCTGCGATTCATCCAGCTGGCGGGCAAATGCGTCCGCACCCAGTTTCCGCACCATGCTGTCAGGATCTTCACCTTCAGGCAAAAACAGGAAACGAGCCTGCCTGCCTTCCCGCAGGCGGGGCAAAGTCGCTTCCAGTGCCCGCCACGCAGCCTTTCTGCCGGCGCGGTCGCCATCGAAGCAATACACCACCTCGTCAGCCGCCCGGAACAGCATCTCCGCCTGGTCGCCGGTCGTCGCTGTGCCCAGCGTGGCCACGCTATTGGTAAAACCGAACTGGGCAAGGGCGACAACGTCCATGTACCCTTCGACCACCAGGATTCGATTGAGTTTGGCCTGGCTTTTTCTCGCCAGGTAGAGGCCGTAGAGTTCCCTGCCCTTGTGAAACAGCTCGGTCTCGGGCGAGTTCAGGTATTTCGGGCCATCGTCCTCCAGCGCGCGTCCGCCGAAACCGATCACTCGGCCACGTCGGTCGTGAATCGGAAACATGATCCGGTGCCGGAACTTGTCATACTCGCCGCTTTTTCCCTGGCTCAGCATGCCTGCCCGCCGCAACTGGCTCATCCTCGTGTCATCGGTGCCCAGTTTGCCGCTCAGCTTGTCCCAGCCCTTGGGTGCGAAACCGATGCCGAATTGCATGGCGATTTCACCGGACAACCCTCGCTTTTTCAGGTATGCAATCGCCTCATCGCTGGTCTTGAGTTGTTCCTGGTAAAAGTTTGATGCAGCCTCGAGAACGTCATAGAGATCCGCCGCAGGACGGGCCGCGCGTTTGGCTTCACGCGGCACTTCAAGGCCGGCATGGTGCGCAAGGTCCTCGACGGCATCGGGAAATTCAAGGCCTTCGAAGTTCATCAGGAATCCAATCGCGGAGCCATGGGCGCCGCAACCAAAGCAATGGTAAAACTGTTTTTGGGGGCTGACGGTGAAGGAGGGTGTTTTCTCGTCGTGAAACGGGCAGCAGGCCTGGAATTCGCGGCCGGCGCGCTTGAGGGGAACACGCCGTTCGATAATCTCGACGATATCGACACGGCCAAGGAGTTCTTCGATAAATGAGTCCGGGATCAGGCCCGCCATTCAGGAAGTCAGTTGAGTCTTGACGGCCTGGCTGACCGCTTTCATATCGGCCCGCCCCTGTACATGAGGGCGTAGCGCGTTCATGACTTTGCCCATGTCCCGGATACTCTCGGCGCCAACCTCGGCAACGGTTGACTGGATCAACTCTGCCAGCTCCGCTTCACTCAGAGGCTCGGGCAGGTACTTCTGGATCAGGTCCAGCTCGAAACGCTCCTGTTGGGCAAGGTCCTCGCGGCCGGCTTTTTCGTATTGTTCCAGCGACTCGCGGCGCTGTTTTACCATTTTGTCCAGAACCGCCAGCACCTGCTCATCGTTGAGTTCGATGCGCTGGTCGACTTCGATTTGCTTTATGGCGGCCGTCACCAGGCGCAAAGCGGCCAGTTGCTCGCGCTCGTGCGCGCGCATGGCTGATTTGACATCATCCTGGATACGGGACTTCAGGGACATTCAGTACAAACGGGTGCGGCGAACGGCTTCCCGTGACAGGCGGCGCATGTTGCGTTTGACGGCTGCAGCCGCTTTGCGCTTGCGTTCCTGTGTTGGCTTTTCATAGTACTCACGGCGGCGGGTTTCAGCCAGCACACCGGCTTTTTCGCAAGACCGCTTGAAGCGGCGCAGTGCGTACTCAAAAGGCTCGTTATCGCGAACTTTTACACTCGGCATCTAATCTTCACTCTATAAATGGCGCCAAAAAAGGCGCGTGATCAACTTAGCCGCTTATTTTACCAAGTGTTGGTGCGCTGACGCAAAGGTTTGTTGGTATTTATTTTCAGGCGAACGCCACGACCCCGCCACGGCGCGGATCCCCGGCGCCATCGAAAATGCCGCCGTGTTTTACTGAAACCGTGTGAACACCGCCAAAAAACAGGTTCTTTTCAGGCCAGTGATGAGTCCGGGGCGCTGCCGACTCCAAAACGTCTATGACTGACTCTGAAAAACCCGGTTCAAGGCTCAACATGTTGCCCTCCAGGTGAATTCGGGGTGCCGCTACCGCCTGTTCCGGGGCCATGTCAAAATCCAGCAGGTTGATCATGACCTGCGTAATCGCACTGCGTATGCGGTTTGAGCCGCCGGAACCCAGTGCAAACCGGGTGCCGTCTGCCTGCTCAATGATCGCCGGGGACATCATCGAGGCGAGACGAATGCCTTTCTTCCAGCGGTTGAAGCCCCCGGGGTTCAGGTCTTCTTCACCCAGCATGTTGTTCAGCATGATGCCGCTCCCCGGCAGAACATAGGAGCAG
>JARFQZ010000319.1 GCA_029287515.1 Lysobacterales bacterium | reverse complement strand
TGCCAACAAAAAATATTGAGAGGTTCGTTCTGAACATTCTGAAAGCAACAACAGCTGACTATGAAGACATGCTGGAACTGTTTCCGAGGCTTGCGTCTTTTGACCTGCCGGGTAACCGCAATCCGGAACACCTTTGGGCCGACGATGCCAGGATATTGGCCGATTGGGCATCGGGTAACCGGGATGACTGTTTTGTCCATGTCGCGAAAGATGAAGAAGGCAGGGTGCTGGGTGTGGCAATGGTTACCCTGAAACCGGAGTTGTTGAGCCATGCGCCCAGCGCACATCTCGAAGCGCTGGTGGTTGCGGGTGATGCAGAAGGCCGGGGTGTGGGTGGATCATTGCTGGCTGCCGCCGAAAAGGAGGCCCGGCAGCGGGGTGCCTTGTCGATGTCTCTGCACGTGTTTGCCCGGAACCAACGGGCTCGGGATGTGTACGAGCGCGCAGGATACGATGGAGAACTGATCCGCTACATCAAGTCTTTTTGTGTTGGTGCTTTGGATTGAGTTCAATACCAACTGGAAACCACTCTGGCGTGTAATTAACCTTCCCTCGATGAAACATATTTTCCTGCTCGCAATCATTCTCGGCATATTTTTCCCGGATGCCTCACCGGGCTCGGATGCCGCTGAGAAATGTTCCGGCGTTTTGCGTGCTGAATCCTTTCGCCAGATGGGCCGGGATGAGCTTGACGCGCATCGAAAACGCGTTGCGGAACAAACACCGGACTCGGTGGCAAAAGCGATATGCGAGAGTACGGCAGCGATCACTATGGCAGCTTACCGAGAGCAGCTTGAAGTTGCCCGGCAGGAAAATCTGCAGGCTGGCGAACCTGATTTGAATCCGGCCGAGCTATATTTTTTCCTTGAATGCGGTGACGATCGGGTCAACCTGAGTCCGCTTGCCTATCACGCGTTCAACCTGAATCGGGATGAATACGGATTCATCGGCGAATCCACGCTGGCGATTGTCTGGATGTCCACAGGCTACCTGGACAACAAGGACCCTGAACACAACCGGTCCTTCATGGACGCCGTCAATCGGATACTGGCCTATGCCAGGAAAACCGAATCGCAAGCAGAAATCGAAATGTATGAAGACCTTCTGCAGCAGATCGAGGGATTCAGGGAAGACTACATGCTGTCAGTCGGCGAATGCCTTACCGGCGGAGTCGAGTGATCGATTGGTCGCAGGTTCAAGTCCCACAAGCCTCACTGTTTTTCGAATGGCGCCTTTGGCTTCAATCAGGTGCTTTAGATTCCATATGCTTCAGTGCTGCCTGCAACATGACATCGTTTGCACCTCGAATCCGGGGCGCGGGCAGAGTGACATCGGGAATGATGGGCCCCACCTTGTCATCGCCGTTTGAGCGAACGATGAGCGCCTTGGGGTAAGCCACAACAATACCGGTCTCCGGCAGTGTGAATTTCTCCATTGCGCCATAGGTTGTCGCCATGTCGACGGTTTGTTCCCCCATAATCACGCCAAAGTCATAGTCCTGGATCAATGCGGCAGCGGACACGGCATTGGAAAACGAGTAACGGTTTACCAACACGAACACTTCGCCCTCGAATGCCTGCCCCGGGCGTGGTTTGGTCTCGGGGATCGTAAACAGCACAATTTCACCGTTTTCCGAAGACGCGTAGAGTTTCGCATAAAGATACGAAGTGGATTCGGTGTTATCTGGGTTGGCCTCAAGACGAGCCTGATTGGCGGCAGTCGACTGCGGGCTTACCCTGACCCTGAAGTTTGCTGAAAACCGGAATGGGCGATCTGCGAACCACGCGATCACCGGATCGCTGAAGGAGTTGTCCCCGCCCGGATTGTCGCGAAGATCAAGGATCAGTCGTGTGGCTCCATTCTCGATGAAAGTCCCGAACGAAGTATCGATGAATTGCACAAAAGCCGTCGTGTCCATGGAGTCCGCGCCGGCCTCGGTATTGTGGAAAGGGCCCGGGCGGAGATAAGCAATGTTTGCCGTTAACATGCGGGCGTCACGACCGGCCAGTGAAAATGGTTGCTGGCCAGTGCTGTCTTCCTCTGAGGGTGTTGAGATCTTGTAGTTCTCACTGGTACCGCCCGTGTGCCTGATCGAGACGGTGTAGGCATCGGTTGACCCCAGCTCTAACCAGGCCACCAGCGGCATATAGGTTTCCAGAAGAACATAAGCAAACTCGGTGGTCTCGGCAGAAATGTGCTCTATCAGGCGTGGCAGAAGGTCCGACGCCTTATGACCATTGATTGCAGTGATGCGGTCGCCAGGCTTAATTTCACTAATTCCGCTTGAGTTTGTGGTGACAATCATTTGATTGTTTTCGACCGCTATCCCCAATGGAAACCCGGCACCACCAGCCTGGCGATAAGCAAAATAGCCGGAATAATCGGATTCAACCCGCGTATGTGACTGATGCGCCAGCGCGACAAATGGCTGGAACGCCATTTCTGCGTCAAATCGCGTCATGGGCTTGGTGAATTTCTTGCGGTATTCCCTGTAATGATTTTCAAAGTTGCGGGGCGGTGTGAACGCGTACAAATCAAAGTTGGCTGACTTAAGACCCTGGTACAGGAAATCGAAATCCCCCTGAATCTGCGCAACAGAAAATGTCGGTGGTGCGTCATCTGCCGCAGACTCCGCAGCCAGTGCTGAAGAGGTTAACCCTGTTAACAGGCAGACCATCAATAATTTCCTGATCTTCTTCATTGTTCATTTCCCTGAATTCTGAGGGCCAATTTTCACCGGGATAGAATCCCAAGGCAACCACTCTCCGGATGGCCTGGACCGGTCCGACTGCAATGTGTGAAACGGGGTCCGCCGCTAAAGCCTGTGCGAACGGGGATTGACGACAAAGAAGCAACACAGTACAAGTGACAGGAGTATTCATCTCGACTTTTCCGGGAGTTCTCAACTATGGCAGCAATCACCCCGGCCATGACTGCGCAACAATGTTGCCGGCCCCTGTGCTGAGCGTCATGTGGAACTTCCGCGGTGAGCGCCGCCCTCCATTTGCCATCGAACCCGGAACCGGTCAGGAATCGGTCTGGGACTATCCGCGCCCACCGGCGATCCGCGCCGACAGCCGCCTGGTGGAAGTGACCGATGGCGGTGTGGTCATTGCGAGATCGACGCGAACTTACCGGGTGTGCGAAACGGCGAGTCCGCCGACTTTCTATCTTCCACCTCAGGACGTCGAGTTGGACCAGTTGGTCAGTGTCAGTGGACGATCCTACTGTGAATGGAAAGGCAGCGCAGTGTACTGGGCGCTGGCTTCCAAGCCGGAGCAACCCGTCGCATGGTCCTACCCCAAACCCAGGGCGCGTTTCCGGAAACTGCGGGATTATCTTTCCTTCTACCCGGGTCGAATCGAATGTTATGTTGCCGGTGAGCGTGTGAAACCCCAGGCCGGTGGCTTTTACGGAGGCTGGATTACCTCGGAAATCACGGGCCCCTTCAAGGGTGACCCCGGCACCGGTAACTGGTGAAGGTCGCCTCGTGAAAACGCTGCGCTTCATCCTGGGCGATCAGCTCAGCCGCTCGATCAGCTCCCTCGAGGGTTGCGACCGGAAACGCGACATCATCCTGAT
>JARFQZ010000309.1 GCA_029287515.1 Lysobacterales bacterium | reverse complement strand
GCCAGCGTTCACAGCCTGGAGCCTGCTGAAGTCGACCTGCAGTTTGGTGTGCCGGAATTCGACGTACGGATGGCTTTCGGCCCTTCGGATTTTATACAGGTCAATACCGAAATGAACCGCCAGATGATTCACAGGGCCGTTGAACTGCTCTCCCCGTCCAGGAGTGACCGCGTGCTGGATCTTTTCTGCGGGCTCGGCAATTTCACACTGCCCATTGGCAGGAAAGCGGGGCAGGTAGTAGGTATCGAGGGTGATACGGAACTGGTCAGGCGCGCGGGTGACAACGCGAAGAACAATGGCTTGGATAACGTGGTCTTCCATGCTGCGGATCTCAACGAGGACCCGGGATCAGCGCCGTGGCTGAAGCAGCCTTACGACAAGGTTCTGGTGGATCCGCCAAGATCGGGCGCCGAGTTCATCCTGCCCCATATAGCCGCCAGTGGCGCAAAGCGGGTGGTCTACGTCTCCTGTCACCCTGCAAGCCTCGCCCGCGATGCCGGCATCCTGGTGCACCAACACGGGTTTCGGTTGCTGGGCGCGGGCGTAATGGACATGTTCCCCCATACCGGGCACGTCGAATCCATCGCGCTTTTCGAGCGAAAAGCTTAGGATAGCGGTATGGCTACAGGTCCCCTTCTAATCGGTTTATCCGGCACAAGGCTGGATGATCACGATCGCGAGCAGTTGGCCCATCCGGCGGTTGGCGGTGTGGTGCTTTTTACCCGTAATTTTCGCAGCAGGCCACAATTGGAACGCCTGGTGGAGGAAATTCGGGAAACACGCGATCCGCGCCTGCTGGTTTGCATCGACCAGGAAGGCGGAAGGGTTCAGCGTCTCACCGACGAGGGATTTACGCGATTGCCGCCGTTGGGTGTTCTGGGGGCGATTGGCCGTTCCGATCCTCAAAAAGCCCTGGATATGGCCTATCGCCACGGTCGCGTGATGGCGACCGAGATGCTGTCGTGCGGAATCGATCTCAGTTTCGCCCCGGTCCTCGACCTGGACAGGGGGAGCTGTGTGATTGGTGATCGTTCCCTTTCTGACCGGCCGAACGAAGTGGTCCGGCTGGGACGCGCTTACCTGGCGGGGATGCACGACTCCGGAATGAAAACCACCGGAAAGCATTTTCCCGGGCACGGATCGATCCGGGCCGATTCGCATGTAGATGACGTTTGTGATCCACGCACGCTTGAAGAAATCGCGGACACAGACCTCGTGCCATTCAGAGAGCTTGCCCCCGACCTTGACAGCCTGATGATCGCGCACGTGGTTTATCCGGAAGTGGATGGATTACCGGCAGGCTATTCTGAGCGCTGGTTGAAGAGCATACTGCGAGAAAAAATGGGATACGAAGGAGTGGTTCTTTCCGATGACCTGGGCATGCATGCTGCAAAATCGGTGGGTGAACTCAGAGACCGCACGATACTGTGCCTGCAGGCTGGGTGTGACCTTGCGCTGGTCTGTCAGCCCGAGGATGTTGACGCTTTGCTACCGGAACTCGATGGTTCTCCCGGCGGAGACGGGCAGTCTGTGTCCCGGCTATACGGTCACCCCACGGTCAGCAGAGAAGAACTCGCGAGCGTGGATCGTGAAGGTGTAAAAGAGTGGCGCAGGTGGAGTCAAAGCCTGGAGTCACTGGGCGAACAGGGTTGGTGCTGAGCGGATGGACTGGTTAAGTAGCTGGGTACAAACCCTGTCGGCATCCATTGGTCTTCGCCCGTGGGCCATCATTGTTTTCCTGATCGTCCTGGCAGCAATGCTGATCGACTTTGTCCAGCGCAGGCTGATGCGGCGGCTTGGCGACATCGTATCGAACACCGAAAACCTCTGGGATGACGCTATTTTCCACGCGGCTGTGCGCCCGCTCTCGTTATTGGTCTGGCTGATCGGCATCACCCTGGCAATCCAGGTTATCCCGGCCCAGGACGAGGGCAGCCTGTTGCATGACGAGCTGATCGGCCGGTTACGTCAGATCGGAATCCTGTATGCAGTGACCTGGATGCTCTACACCCTCGTCAGGAATATCGAAAACAATATCATCGCAAAGGCCAGGCGCGAGCAACGTGACGTGGACCAGACGACAGTTGCCGCGCTGGGCAGGGTCGTCAGGGTAACCCTCATCGTGACGGCGTCCCTGGTGGCTCTGGATACCCTCGGCTTCAATGTGGCCGGCCTGATGGCTGCTGGCGGAATCGGTGGACTGGCCGTTGGCCTGGCAGCCAAAGATCTGCTGGCTAATTTCTTTGGTGGCGTTACCGTGTTCATCGACCGGCCATTCGGCATCGGGGACTGGATTCTGCTGAAGGAAAAGGGCATCGAAGGCGTCGTTGAGAATATCGGCTGGCGACAGACCACGATCCGAAAGTTTGATAAACGGCCGGTTTATGTGCCCAATGCGATATTCACGACGGCATCGGTCGAAAATCCGTCGCGCATGACACACCGGCGGATCAGTGAAACCTTTGGCCTGCGTTACAGTGATATGGAACAGGTCAAAGCCATTACCGACGAGGTCAGGGAGATGCTGAACGGGCACCCTGAAATCGACGGGGAACAGACTTTGATGGTACACCTCAATGCGTTCAGCGAATCCTCGATCGACTTTTTCATCTACTGCATGACTCACACCGTGAACTGGCAGAAATTTCATGAAGTAAAGCAGGACATATTGCTTCAAATTGGTGATATCGTTCGCAGGCACGGCGCGGCCATTGCCTTTCCCACACGAACTCTGGACCTGGAAACCGGTAAGGGCATGCCGGGCCCGGAACCCATTAGAGAGAAAACATGACAGATCCGGATCCAAGAGAAGTGCTGAAACAGTCATCCATACTCGCGACCCGGCGACAGGTAGAGGCTGCGATCGACGGCATGGCGGAACAGATCAACGCCCATTACGGCGACCGGGAAATCGTCCTGTTGATCGTGATGACAGGGGCAGTGATGCCGGCGGCCTGGCTTGCGGCGAAACTGAACATGCCCGTCCAGATGGATTTCGTGCATGCCACGCGTTACGCCGGGCAGACCGAGGGAGGAGAAATCGAGTTTCGTGTGCCGCCCCGGCTCAATCTGGAAGCACACGATGTACTGATTGTGGACGACATTTACGACATCGGTCTGACGCTTGAAATGATCGAAAGATACTGCGAGTCACGAGGTGCGCGAACGGTCAACAGCGCCGTGCTGGTGCGTAAAATCCATGACCGTGAAACGACCGCCAAAAAACCCGAATTCATCGGAATGGAAGTAGAAGACAAGTATATTTTCGGATGTGGCATGGATGCCTACGAGCATTGGCGGCACCTGGACGAAATCAGGGCGCTGGAGGGTATTTAGTGACATCAGAACCAACGCTTGCGCTGGTGGGAGGGACCGGCCTTACTGAACTCGAAGATCATGCCGACGCACTCGACATTGACACCCCATACGGCTTGCCCTCCGCGCCCATCCGGGTGATAGAAAAGGATCCCCTCCGTTTGCTATTTCTTCCAAGGCACGGAAGTCCGCACCGGTTCCCTCCTCACCTGGTGAATTACCGGGCCAATCTATGGGCCCTGAAGGAAGCAGGGGCCGGGCAGGTGCTGGCGGTTTCAGCAGTCGGAGGCATTACGGATGCTTACGGGCCGGGTTCGCTGGCTGCGCCAGACCAGCTGATTGATTACAGCTGGGGCCGTGAACACAGTTACAGTGATTCAGAACATGTGCCCCTGGTGCACGTAGATTTTACGAACCCTTACGAGGGTCCGCTGCGCCGGGCATTGCTGCACAGCGCTGACCGGATCGGGCTGGAGCTTGTCGACGGCGGGTGTATCGGGGTCTTCCAGGGGCCACGGCTGGAGAGCGCGGCAGAGATTGAAAAGGCGCGCCGGGATGGCTGTGACATGGCGGGGATGACGTCTTTGCCCGAAGCAGGGCTCGCCCGTGAGCTTGGCCTCGATTACGCAGGTATTGCAGTGGTTTCGAACTGGGGCGCCGGAGTTGGCGATGACTTGATCTCGGAGGATGACATTGCAGAAACACTGCGGGAACCTATGAGCAGGGTAAGGGCTCTCCTCAAAGCCCTGGTGCAAACACTCAGTAACTCGGATCAAGCCTCATGACGCAACAATTTCCACAACTTCTATCTCCCCTGGACCTCGGATTCGTCACTTTGAAGAACCGGGTTCTGATGGGTTCCATGCACACCGGTCTGGAGGACCGCGCCAGGGACTATCCAAGGCTGGCGGCCTACTTTGCGGAAAGGGCGGCCGGGGGAGTCGGCCTGATTGTCACCGGGGGCATGGCGCCCACCGTTTCCGGCTGGCTGGCGCCTTTTGCGTCGTCCATGATGTTTCCCTGGCAGGTCAGGCATCATCGCAAAGTGACCGACGCAGTACACGAGCATGACGGCAGGATCTGTATGCAGATCCTGCATTCAGGCCGCTATGGCTACCACCCCCTTGCCGTGGCGCCCAGCGCCATCCAGTCTCCGATCACGCCGTTCAAGCCCAGGGCATTGTCGGCCCGCGGGGTCAGGCGCGAAATCCGTGGGTTTGTCCGCGCAGCGAGGCTGGCGAAAAAGGCCGGATACGATGGCGTCGAGGTGATGGGGTCTGAAGGTTATTTTATTAACGAATTCACCACGCCGCGGGTCAATCGCAGGAAGGATGAGTGGGGAGGCGATGCCAGCAAACGCTACCGGATCGCCGTTGAAATCGTCAGCCGTATCAGGGAGGCTGTCGGCCCGGACTTTATCATCATTTACCGGCTGTCCATGCTGGACCTCGTTCCGGATGGCAACAGCTGGGATGAAATCGTGGATCAGGCCCGGGCGATTGAAGCTGCCGGCGCCACGATCATCAATACCGGGATAGGCTGGCATGAAGCCCGGATTCCGACCATTGCCACGATGGTGCCAAGGGCCGGGTTTTCCTGGGTGACCCGCAAGCTAAAGGGCGAGGTGGGAATTCCCCTGGTGACGACAAACCGCATCAATACCCCCGAAGTGGCGGAAAAAGTGCTGTCAGACGGTGACGCGGACATGGTCTCCATGGCGCGGCCACTGCTGGCCGATGCTGAGTTCGTGACCAAGGCTGCCAGCGGCAGGGCAGATGAAATCAACGTCTGCATCGCTTGCAACCAGGCATGCCTGGACCATACGTTCAGCCGGCAGACGGCTTCCTGTCTGCTGAATCCAAGAGCCTGCAGGGAAACCGAACTGAATTATACGCCTTCCACCCACCATAAAAACCTGGCGGTGGTGGGTGCTGGGCCTGCCGGCCTGGCATTTGCGTGTGTTGCCGCGGAGCGCGGTCACCGGGTTACGTTATTTGATGCCGCTGCGGAGATCGGCGGTCAGTTCAATATGGCGAAAAGGATTCCCGGCAAGGAAGAGTTTTACGAGTCGTTGAAATATTACAGCCGGCAGCTCGAGCTCAAAGGTGTTGATGTCCGCCTCGGGGTTCGTGCAGATGTGGAGGCCCTGAAAGTATACGACGAGGTCATTCTTGCCACCGGGGTGACGCCGCGAACACCCGATATCGAAGGGATAGACCATGAGAAAGTGCTGAGTTACATCGATGTGCTGAGGAACGATGCCGAGGTTGGCAAGAAGGTCGCGGTCATCGGGGCCGGGGGTATCGGCTTCGATGTTTCTGAATTCCTGGGGCATGCTCACCATGATGGGCCGGAATTCCCGAGTCCCGAGGAATTCGCACGCGAATGGGGTATTGACATGAGCCTGGAGGCGCGCGGAGGCGTCAAAGACGTGGCAGCAGACCCGGAACCGCTGGCGCGGGAAATCTGGCTGCTGCAACGCAAGTCCAGCAAGCCGGGCAAAGGCCTGGGCAAAACCACGGGCTGGGTGCACCGGCTCAGTCTTCGGACCCGGGGAGTCAGGATGCTGGCGGGCGTCAGCTACAAGAGAATTGACGAATTTGGTTTGCACATTGAACACGACGGCAAGGAGGAACTGCTCGAAGTGGATCATGTCATCCTGTGTGCCGGACAACTGCCTTGCAGGGACCTGAAAGAACCCCTCGAATCTGCCGGTATCCGGGTACACCTGATAGGGGGCGCCGATGTGGCGGCAGAGCTGGATGCAAAACGGGCCATCCGGCAGGGTTCGGAGCTGGCGGCAGCGATTTAGGTCACCAGGTGTTGAGATGGGTTCTGCTATGGATGTTTCTTGCCCAGCTGGCGCTGGCAGGGTTGGCGTGCGCTGATGTCGAAACAATTCCCATGGAAGGACCGGAGAAAGCGGCTGAAAGTCCGGAAACAGAAGACGACGGGAAAGAAAAAGAGGAAGAAGACCGGTTTCGGCTTCTGCCCATTCCGATCTTCATCACCGAACCGGCCATCGGAGAAGGCCTGGGTCTTGCACTCGCGCTGTTTCATCCTGTGAAATCCGGCAAGTCCGATGAGACGAGGTTCGCCACGCTCGAGTCCATGGTGGATTCTGCGGCGCCGCGGAAAGCGCCGCCGGTAGTGACAGGCGTTGCCGGAGCATATACGAACAGCGAATCCTGGTTCGGTGGTGTTGGCCACAGCAACAACTGGCGTAACGATTCCATACGCTACACGGGGCTGCTGGCCGCGGCAAAAATCAACTCCAGCATTTATGTTTTTGGCCTGCCGGTCGATTTCAGCATGGAGGCATCGTTTATTTACCAGGATATGAAATTCAGGGTGGCTGACAGTAACTTCATGCTGGGATTCGCAGCAAGCTACCTCGATGCCGACAACACCTTCGGGTTCGGGTTGCCGGACGAACAGGACGAAGGACGGTTCTCGGCGGATTTTCAGAATGTGGGGGTCGCCCTCAAGGCGGCCTATGAAACCCGGGACAACACGATGAATCCCCGAACCGGGCAACTGGTGGATTTAAGTATCTGGCGATACGACGAAGCCATTGGCGGCGATTACAATTATTGGTCCGGTACGCTGAAAGCCCTGTCGTTCCACAGTTTCACCGAGAAGTTCACTCTCGGCCTGAGGCTCGATGTTTCGGCCGTGGATGGCCGGGTGCCGTTTTTTGCCGTCCCGTTTGTCAAATTACGGGGTGTTCCCGCCCTGCGTTACCAGAACAAGATCGCGGGCGCCGCGGAAGTTGAAGCGCGTTACCTGTTGAGACCGAAGTGGGAGGTTTCCGCTTTCGGAGGCCTGGGTTACACGAGTGATGATTTTCCGATTTATGAGAATCCGGACAGCATCTATAATTTTGGATTTGGCGCCCGGTACAATATTTTCCAAGCACACAACGTGTGGGTTGGCGTCGACATCGCGCGTGGCCCGGAGGATTGGAACTACTACATCCAGGTAGGGCACCCGTGGTAAAGGAGAAAACATGACGTCGATCCTCGGAATTTCAGGCAGTCTCAGAAAAGGATCCTATAACACGTCGCTGCTGAGAACAGCGCAAAACCTGTTGCCGGGAGTCATACAGCCGGGTGATATCAGCGACGTGCCCTTGTATGACGGCGATATCGAATTGGCGGGCGTCCCCGATTCTGTGCTGCGCCTGAAGCAACAACTGGCCGAATCTTCGGGATTGCTTCTTGCATCACCGGAATACAACAATTCCGTTCCAGGGGTTTTGAAGAACACCATCGACTGGCTGTCCCGCCCCTCCGGAAATCTGAAAAATGTTTTCAGGGACAAGCCTGTTGCAGTCATTGGCGCTTCTCCCGGCGGTTTCGGCACCGTCATGGCTCAGAGTGCCTGGTTGCCGGTGTTTCGCAGCCTGGGCGCTCGCCACTGGTCGGGAGGGCGGCTCATGGTATCCGGTGCCGGCAGCCTTTTCGATGAACGTGGCGAACTTACGGATAAGGCGCTGCAGGAGCGTTTGGAAAAATACATCACGGAATTCAGGGCATTCTGTGAACGTTGAGTTTTTTACCTGCGACGTATTCACCCGCCGCCTTTTCGGTGGCAATCAGCTGGCGGTGATTCCGGATGCGCGTGGCTTGAGCCCGGAGCACATGCAGAACATAGCTCACGAATTCAACTATTCAGAAACGACGTTCGTCCTGCCGCCAGAGAAAGGCCATGACCGCAAAGTCAGGATTTTTACTCCGGCCAGGGAGGTGCCGTTTGCCGGTCATCCCAATATCGGTACTGCCTTTGTACTGGCCAGCAACGGATTGCTCGGAGATCTCACGGGCGATTCTGTGGTCACTTTCGAAGAAGAGGCCGGCAACGTGGAGGTCTCGATCGTCAGAACGGAAGATAGCCGGCTATGGTGTGAACTGCTGGCGCCGCAGGGATTGAACATCGGCAAGGTCGTTATGCCCGAGCTTGCTGCGCCGGCGCTTTCACTTGATGTTGCCGATATCAACCTGGGTGTGCATCCTCCCTGCGTCGCCGGGGTAGGATTGCCTTTCCTGATTGTCGAGCTGGCCAGCCAGGATGCGCTGGAAAGGGCCAGCTTCAATACATCGGTGATGAAGGCCCTTGCCAGCAAGGCGATCCCACCGGATATTCTCCTCTATGTACAGAGTTCGGGGAAAGCCGATATCAACGCGCGCATGTTTGCCCCTCTCGATGGGGTGCCTGAAGATCCGGCGACCGGCAGTGCCAACTGTGCCCTGGCCGCCTTGCTGACGCATCACGATCCGGCAGATTCCGGCGAGTTTTCCTGGACCATTTCCCAGGGGGTCGAGATGGGAAGGCCAAGTATTCTGAAGGCTCGAACGCACAAGTCGGGAGGGTCCGTTACCGCTACCCGTATCGGCGGTGATTGCGTCATGGTGAGCAGGGGAGAGATTTTGCTTCCGTGAAATCAACCTGCCAGGGTGGATTTGAAGAAAGTAGAAACACGAAATATAATTCATCCATACACCTCCTTCAGGACATATCATGGGCGATTGGACTTTTTTCAGCAATTACGGCCATGTCCTTGTATGCCTGTCGCGCCACCGGGAGGTTCGTCTCCGTGATGTAGCGACCGAAGTAGGTATCACGGAACGAGCGGTGCAGAAAATTGTGCG
>JARFQZ010000194.1 GCA_029287515.1 Lysobacterales bacterium | reverse complement strand
TTTCAGTGCTTGCGCCAACGACCGAACGTACATTGACACTTGTAACCTGCTATCCTTTTTATTATGTTGGGCATGCGCCGAAGCGGTATATTGTGACGGCAACAGCTGAGCATCTTTTGGCAAAAACCTAAGTGAGGGAGTATATGAAGAAGACGATGTTAATTACCATGCTGGTACTTCTGGGCGCACTCGGATTTACCACCACTGCACAGGCTGCGACGTGTAGCGACGTTATCTGGAACGCTGAAATGCTCGAGAGCAATCCCAGTATCGCTAGCGCATGTCTCGACGTTGTTGACAAACGAGGCACGCAGGCCGTCAAGCTCTCGGCTCGCGTTGTTCGCCAGGGCGTTAACTCAACCATCATTCAGTGGCAGATGCCGGATGGTTCCTGGTCCGCTTCCGAGCGCAGATTTCCTGCGCGCGGCGCCACTGCCGAGATTGGCGGTCAGACCGTAAGGCTTGCCGAACTTGCACCCCGCCAGGAAATAAACGTGTACATTCCCATGGCTGGCAACTGGAGCTTGCCTGCAGCGGCACCAGCGGCTGCACCAGCACCTGCGCCTGCACCTGCACCAGCACCAGAGCCGGAACCAGAGCCTGAAGCTCTGCCGACCACGGCTACCCAGGTTCCGCTGTTTGCCCTGTTGGGCGGGCTGTTGATCCTGTTGGGCGGCGCCGTCAGCTTTGCGCGGACTCGCCTCTGATAGAAGCAGTTAAAGGTGCTTGATGCACCGATTCGACTGTATGGACAAAGAGCGCCTTGTGCGCTCTTTGTTTTTTGGGGGGGCCTGATCAGGCAGTCATGCCAAATACCCTTGTCAGTTCGTTCCTTGGCTCAAGCAAGTCGCTCAGCGTGTATTTTTCAAGCGTTTCCAGGTAGGCGTTAAGGGCTTTATCAAGGGCGATTTTCAGTTTACACATGGGCTTTATGACGCAGGTGCCACCGTCACAGAAGCATTCGACCAGGTTAAGGTCATCTTCCATGTCACGCACGACATCGGCGACGTTGATTTCGGCAGGTGGGCGCGCAAGGGCGATTCCGCCACCTGGCCCACGCCGGGCATCGAGATAGTCCATTCGGGTGAGCAGGCTCACGACTTTCATCAGGTGATTACGGGAAATCCCGTAAGCATCCGAAATTTCCCGAATTGTGACCCGCCCATTGTCTTTCAGGCCGAGGTAAATCAAAACGCGAAGAGAGTAGTCGGTGAATCTTGTCAGTTTCATGTTTGTACACCGTTTCTTTCGATAGATAACCTGCATTTACTATTGATGCGCAGATTTACATTTAATTTTACAGTTGCGGTTCGGAAGGCTATTGATTCATATCAAGCCATCTTGATCCAGATCACAATAGATGCATGATTTTGCACCTATTCTTGGGGGAACCGTATCGCTCAGTCGGGGAATGCCAGCATGAATTTCAGCACGGTGCTTTTGTTCGCTTTAGCACTTGTCATCTGTCTTTCAGCCTGCCGAAAAGAAGAAACGGCAGGTAAGTCGCACGAAGAGCGCACAGCGAGTGGGGAAAAACTTTATATGGCACATTGCGCAGCCTGCCACCAGGCCAATGGCCAGGGGCTGGCAGGAGCCTTTCCGCCGCTGACAGGGTCCAGTTACCTGGCGGAGGGAGCAGGCCCCGCAATCAGCGTGGTGTTGAACGGCCTCAGCGGCCCCATCGCGGTTAACGGTGAAAATTACAACGCCGTCATGCCTGGCCTGTCTTATCTGAATGACGAGGAGATAGCGAAAATCCTGACATTCGTCATGAATTCCTGGGGTAACCCAGGTGGTGAAGTCAGCCCCGCTGAAGTTGCCGCAACGAGAGGCGGCGGAGATCTAGGCGAACTCCCTGACCCCTGAGGCGGTTGCCATCAACACTACCTCAGCCGGCCGCAAGGCCCAGAGCCCGTTGGTAACCACACCAGGCAGGTTATTCAGCTCCTTTTCGATACTGACCGGATCGACCAGGTCCATGTTATGGACATCCAGGATCACGTTTCCGTTGTCGGTGACGAATCCGTCGCGCAGTTCCGGCTGCCCCCCCATGGCGACCAGTTGCCTGGCCACGAAGCTGCGAGCCATCGGAATGACTTCCACGGGCAGGGGAAAGCGCCCGAGCACTCCAACCTTCTTGCTTTCATCTGCGATGCAGACGAATTTCCTGCTGGCCGCGGTGATGATTTTCTCCCGGGTCAATGCGCCGCCGCCACCCTTGATCAGGCGACGGTAGCCGTCGAACTCGTCCGCGCCGTCGATGTACAGGTCCAGGGTGCCCGCCAGGTTGAGGTCCATGATTTCAATTCCGTGGGATTGCAACAGGGCCGTCGAGGCTTCTGATGACGAGACGGCAGCTTCGATCCTTTTGCCGCTTGCAGCCAGGGCTTCGATAAAGCAATTGACGGTACTGCCGGTGCCAACACCCAGGATGCTGTCGGAACGGACAAACCGGACTGCAGCTTCTGCTACCTGTTGCTTTTGGGCGAGTTGCTGATCGGTTGGTGTCATTGGGTCAGTTACTCCAGGGATAAAATGTAGTCCCAGTGCTCTTTCGAGACCGGCATGATGGACAGGCGGTTACCGCGCCGGATCAGCGCAAAGCCCTCGAGCCGGTCTGCATGTTCCTTGATCTCGGCCAGGTCGATCATCCTCTTTGTTTTCCGGCAAAACTTTACATCGACCATCAGCCAGCGGGGATTTTCCGGGTCGCTCTTGGGATCAAAGTACTTTTCATTGGGATCAAAAGCCGTGTGATCGGGGTAGGCGCCTGAAACGATTTCGCAGATTCCGACGATTCCAGGGGGCTTACAGTTCGAGTGATAGAAAAAGGCCAGGTCGCCGACTTCCATGCTGTCCCGAATGAAATTGCGGGCCTGGTAATTTCTGATACCGTCCCAGTGTTCCGTTTTATCGGGGGCATTTTCCAGGTCGTCGATGCTGAACGCATCGGGTTCACTTTTGATCAGCCAGTAGTTCATTATTCGGGCGGCGCCTCGGTCGATTTGCTTACCGGCATTGTCGCGCGTCAGCCCCCGAAGGTAAACCAGCCATTTTCCGTCAGCATGCCATGCAGGAGAACATCCCATGGATCACACGGGACCGAGTCTATTTTCTGCAGGTCGTAGGCCACGCCCACTCGCTCCGGTTTGTCCTGCCCGGCGAAGGGTTGGAACAAGCGGTCATAAAAACTCGCACCCATGCCCAGCCTGCCGCCACTCGTATCCCAGCCGACCAGCGGGACCAGCACCAGGTCAATTTCCGGGACGGGGATGAGGACGGAACCGACGGGCTCAGAAATTCCGTAACGGTTGTGCCGGAGCTGGATATTCGCGTTCCAGGCGTGAAACGTAATCGCTGACTTACCGGGCAAGTCCTGTATGACGGGCAGAGCTACCGTGACGCCCCGGCCGGCCAGCCCGGCCAGGGCGGGAGACAGGTCGGGCTCCCCGTCAAACGGCAGAAAGGCCGCTACGACACCCGGGCGGGATTGCGAAGCACGCTCCAGAAGAGTGAGATTGATCTGATCGTCCCATTGCCGCCTCATGGCGTGATCGATGCGCCGGCGACGATCACGTATTTCCCTGCGCAACCTGGATTTCAGAGCTTTCTGGTCGGGTTCGATATTCATACGGCGGGAAAATACAGTGGGTATAAAGAAGCCCCCCATGAAGCCGCTACGGCCCGGTGACCTTGAACCAAAGGTTCAGGTGGGATGGCTTACGAGGCTTCAGGCTTTTCGCTTAAAGCGAACATGCACACCAGCACTCAGATCGGCTACCCCGTGGTCAAAATGTAGGGACAAGGCATTTAACGGTCCCGCTGGCAAACGCCACAGGGGGCACCATGATTATAGCGCGATCAACTTTTCAGCGCATCATCGATCTGGTCGGCCAGAATTCTGATCCGGCTGTCGAGCTTCTCCTGCCGGAAATTTTCAGTGGCCCGCAGCTTCATGAGTTCGGCGCTGAAATTGAGGGCGGCCTGCAGGGCGATGCGCTCCAGCGACATCAGCCGGCCGCTGTCCTTGATTTCGGTCATCGTTTCATCAAGCTGGCGTGCCGCTTCGACCAGATCGTTGCGCTGTTCGGGATCGCAGGCGAATTGGTATTTCTTGTCGAGAATGATAACTGAGACGGGCTCAGGAGAATTGCTCATGTTGGCAACCTAGGATTGTTCTAATGCTTTAAGCCGGTTGATCATGGCTTCGACTTTGGTACGTGCCTCTTCGTTTTTGGCAACCAGAGAGGCTCGCTCGGCAACCAGGGATTCCTGCCGATTTTGCAGGGAATGGTTTTCCTCGCGAAGTTTACGGCATTGGTCGAGCAGCGCTTTGAGTTGCTGCTCCAGCCGCTCCAGATCTTTTCCTGCCTGTTCCAGTGAATCCATGGCCACAACTATAGATTGAGCGGCGAAAAGCGTCAATCAATTCCCTCAAGAGTGGTAATATTCCTATTTTTGGAGCCACCGGATGACAGTACCCTCTTTGCCCGATTTTGAGCGGACACTCCGCCTGAGCCAGGGCAACCTCGATGCCGCGGAATTGGCTGAAAGCCATGGCCTGCTGTGCGGATTGCTTTGCAGGGAATCCAGCGGCACGGCCAGTGATTTCCTGGGCCACCTGGGCGCGATGCAATTGCTGGTCAATCCGGCTTCTGCGCTGGAAGCCGTGATGCAGGAAGCCTTTGAAAGCACGCGGCGCCAGTTGGAGGACGAAGAATTCGGTTTCACGCTCTGGTTGCCGGATGATGATGAGTCCCTGGAAACCCGGACCACAGCACTGGCCCAGTGGTGTTCCGGGTTTGTCGCGGGCCTGGCCAGCGGAGGGCAGCTCGACGTCTTGTCTGACGAGGCCAAAGAGGCCATCGAGGATCTGCAGCAAATTGGCCGCGCCGAAATTTCTTCCGGGCAGGAAGAAAACGAAGAGGACGAGACCGCGTTTGCCGAAATCGTCGAGTACGTTCGCGTAGTCGTGCTGATGATGCGAGAGGATTTTCGCGGTCCCGGGCTGCACGAAGCCATTCACTGATAAAGAACAGGTTAATCAACCCGTGATCAAGCAAAAAGAATACGCCCGGCGCAGGCGGCAGCTGATGCGAATGGCTGGAGAAGAGTCCATCATCATTCTGCAGGCGGCCCCGGCCAGGCTGCGAAACAACGATGTGTATTTCCCGTATCGCCAGGACAGCGATTTCCTCTATCTCACGGGGTTTCGTGAGCACGACGCCCTGCTGGTGCTTTTACCGGAAGAAAAGGGCGGAAAGAGCATCCTGTTCTGCCGCGACCGGGACCCTGAGCGCGAGATGTGGGATGGCCGCATGGTGGGCCTGGAGGCAGCCGTCTCAGAATACGGCATGGATGAGGCCTATGAAATCAAGGAAGCCGAAACCCGTCTGCGGGCGATGCTGCAGGACATGGAACGCATTTATTACGATCTGGGCCGTGACCCGATGTTCGATCAGCGCTTGATAGGCTGGTTGAATGAGTTCAGGGGTGAGGCGCGCAAGACCTTTCATGCACCCGAAGAAATCCATGCGCTGGACCATATGCTGCATGACATGCGTGTTTACAAAAGCCGCGAAGAACTGTCCGCAATGAGGCGCTCGGCCAAGGTCGCGATCGAGGCCCATGAAATCGCCATGCAAATCTGCGAGCCCGGGCTCAACGAGGCCGACGTGCACGCCAGCCTGCTGCACACCTTTACGCGGCACCAGTGCGAACCGTCCTACCTGCCGATCGTGGGCGGGGGGGCCAATGCCTGCGTTCTGCACTATATTTCAAACAAAGATGTTTTGAACGACGGCGACTTGCTGCTGATCGACGCGGGGGCGGAATACGACGGCTACGCATCGGACATTACCCGGACTTTCCCGGTCAACGGTAAATTCTCATCAGAGCAAAGGGCGCTTTACGATGTCGTGCTGGCAGCCCAGGCAGCGGCCATCGGCAAGGCCAGGTCAGGCGAACAATGGCAGGATGTGCACGATGCGGCCATCCACGTCGCGACGGAGGGGATGATCGACCTTGGCATCCTCAAAGGGAGCCTGGAGGATCACCTCGAATCAAAAGGCTACAAACAGTTTTACATCCACAACACCGGGCACTGGCTGGGCCTGGACGTTCACGATGTCGGGGAATACACCATTGACGGTCATTCCAGGGAACTGGAACCCGGAATGGTCATGACCATAGAACCGGGAATTTACATCGGGCCGGAAGAACAAAGCGTCGATGAATGCTGGCGCGGCATCGGAATCCGGATTGAGGACAATATAGCCATCACTCCGGATGAGCCCCGGATTCTGACGGACGGCCTGGCGCGTTCGGCCGAAGAAGTCGAGGCCCTGATGGCTGGATAAGAGGAAAGCTGATGACGGCAAGCTATGATGTGGTAATCGTCGGCGGCGGCCTGGTTGGCGCCAGCCTGGCCTGTGCGCTCGCGCCCCTGGGCATCAGGACCGCCCTGCTGGAGGCCGTCCCTTTCAAAGCGGAGTCCCAGCCCAGTTACGATGACCGGACGCTCGCTCTGAGCGCCAGTTCCTGCAGGATTCTCTCCGGTTTGGGACTGTGGGAATCCCTGAAGGAAAACGCAACCGCCATTCGTGAAATCCAGGTCAGGGAATACCGGAGACCGGGAAGGGTCATCATGGATCCGGAGGAGTTGGGCCTGGACCGGTTCGGGCACGTGGTCGAAGCCCGGGTGTTTGGCGCCGCTATCGTGGCGCGTCTGTCCCGCCTGGAAAATCTCGATTTCATGTGTCCGGCTAAAGTGACCGCGGTCCACACGGCCGAAGACCAGGTGCGCGTGGAATTCCAGGACGGTGATGGTCAGCGGGAAATCCATGCCAGGCTGCTGGTTGGAGCGGACGGCGCCCAGTCATTCATACGTGAAACCCTCGGAATCGTTTCCGAAAAATACGATTATGGCCAGACGGCGGTGATCTGTAACGTCACTCCCGAGCAGCATCACCATGGCCGGGCTTTTGAATGTTTCACCCGCACCGGGCCTTTTGCAGTGATGCCGCACGTCAATGGGCGGTGCGGCCTGATCTGGTGTGTTTCTTCCGATAGCGCGTCCGAAATGATGGGCATGCCTGACGCGCAATTCCTGCGACAGGCGCAGGAACGCTTCGGTAATCACCTGGGCAGATTTCTGAAAATGGGCCGGCGCAGCAGTTATCCGCTGCGCCTGGTCCGGGCGTTGGAAGACGTGCGGCCGCGAGCCCTAATCCTCGGTAATGCAGCGCATGCCATTCACCCCGTCGGCGCCCAGGGTTTCAACCTCGGCTTGCGTGATGTGGCCGTCCTGGCCGAATTGCTCGCCGAAGAGTTTCGTAAAGGGGAGAGCGCAGACCCGGGTCGCACCAGTGTGCTGGAAGAATACAGCCGTTGGCGCAAGCGGGACCATGACGGGACGGTCGCCTATTCGGACGGGCTGGCACGGATCTACTCCAATCCTGCCCCTCTGGCCAGGGCGGCGAGGACTGCCGGTCTGCTCGCCCACGCGTTCATCCCTTCGATTCGGCGCCAGTTGGCGATCAGGGCGATGGGGTACCGTGGCCGGATTTCACGGCTGGCAGCAGGTGAAACATTATGAAAGATCAACGCGCTTCGCGGCGTTTCGATTGTGTCGTGGTCGGTGCCGGCATGGTCGGTGCTGCCGCCGCCTCACTTCTGGCCAGATCGGGTTTTTCCGTGGCCGTAATTGAGCAGGCTGAACCGGCGCCGTTCGATGCAACCCGGCCCGTTGGTCTGCGGGTGTCGGCATTCTCGCCGGGTTCTGCTGACATCCTGTCGGAAGCAGGCGCCTGGCGGCAGATAGAGCGCCAGCGCCATTCAGCCTACCGTCGAATGAGGGTGGAAGACAGGGATGAACATGCGGTGCTGGAATTCGATGCCGCCGAATTTGGCCTTGAGCACCTGGGAACCATCGTGGAGAACGACCTGGTCCAGTGGTCCCTCTGGCAGTCTCTGCTGGCCATGGGCGGCGTGGAACTGTTCTGCCCGGATGAGGTACTCGAAATCAGCAGCGACAGGAATGGGCGGTCCCTGCGAATGGCCAGCGGTTCGACGCTGGAATGCAGCCTGCTGGTGGGGGCGGACGGGATTAATTCCGGAATTCGTACTATGCTGGGGATAGATCAGGATTACTGGGAATACGGTCAGTACGGGCTGGTATCGGTAGTCGAGTCAGAAACACCCAATCCGGGAGTCGCCTGGCAGCGATTCCTGGAGGGCGGGCCGCTGGCTTTTCTTCCGCTCAGTGACGGTACATCCTCCATCGTCTGGTCTTTGCCGGAAGCCGAAGCCAGGCGTTTGGCTGAAATTGAAGAGGATTCATTTCTCGCTGAATTGAGTGACGCGGTGGCCGGTAGCGAGGGTCATTGGCCGGACCGGGTGGTTTCATGCGGACCACGCGCGATCTTTCCGCTGACCATGCGCCTGAGCAAGACGTACATGGCGAGGCGGTCGGTCCTGATCGGTGACGCTGCGCATGCCGTGCACCCGCTGGCGGGCCAGGGTGTCAACCTGGGTCTGCTGGATGCGGCCGGCCTGGTGGAAGTGCTGATTGGCGCCCGCCAGGACGGGTTGGATTTTACTGATGACAGGGTGCTTGAAAAATACGCGAGGTGGCGCCGCTCCGAGGCTGAAGTCATGGCCAGGGGAATGCACGGAATCCGCGGCCTGTTCGTACCCGAAGAGCTGGGGCCGCTTCGCCGGCTGGGTATGGGCCTGGTCGCCGGAAGCTGGACCGCCAAAGAGGCCTTCATCAGGCGGGCCACGGGGCGCAACCGCAATGCTCCGGCCCTGGCGCGGGGCTCCAGCCTTACGGATTTGCTGCATCCGACAACAGATACGCAAAAAAGAGTGAGGAATCACACATGATCTATAACAACATTCTTGAGACCATCGGCGACACGCCCGTTATCAAAATACAGAAACTGGCCCCGGAAGGGATTGAAATGTATGTCAAGGTGGAGGCGTTCAATCCATTGGGCTCGGTCAAGGACCGGCTCGCCCTTGGCATCATCCTGGATGCTGAGAAGCGGGGTTTGCTGAAACCCGGTCAGACGGTCGTCGAGGCGACCTCGGGTAATACCGGTATTGCGCTGGCCATGGTTTGCGCAGTAAAGGGGCATCCATTCGTTTCGGTGATGGCCGAATCGTTCTCGATCGAACGGCGCCGGCTGATGCGTTTTCTCGGGGCGAAAGTCGTGCTGACTCCTCCTGCTGAAAGGGCAACCGGAATGGTCAGGGTGACCGAAGCGCTGGCGGCGAAACATGGCTGGTTCATGACACAGCAGTTCGAGAACGCAGCCAACCCGGCGTTTCACAGGAATACCACGGGTCCGGAAATCCTTTCCGATTTCGCGGACCGGCGCCTGGATTACTTTGTCAGCGGCTATGGAACGGGCGGGACCATCTCCGGTGCGGGGCAGATGATACGCCTGGCAAGACCGGATGTGCGGGTCATTTCCACCGAACCGGCGGGCGCCGCCCTGCTGGAAGGCGACGAATGGCAGCCCCATAAAATACAGGGCTGGACACCGGACTTCATACCGGCAACGCTGGACCGGGAGGTCGCTCATGAAAATATCCTGGTAACGGACGAGGAGTCCATCAGCACCTCGCAGGCGCTGGCCACCAATGAAGGGATATTCTGCGGAATTTCATCGGGCGGCACGTTCGCGGCGGCCTTGAAAGTGGCGGAAAAAGCGAAACCGGGCTCGGTTATTCTGGCCATGTTGCCCGACACAGGTGAACGTTATCTGTCCACACCGCTGTTCGCGGATATCCCCGAAGGCCCCGACGACGGACAGGACCTGTTGGAAGGTCTGGACTGGTAGAAGCGCCGCTAGGCTTCGTGAGGACCGGGTTCAAGCAGGTCCGGCGGCAGGTCTTTCAGACAGCCCGCCAGTTCCACGAGGAATGCGGAAAGGGCAGAACTGCTGCGCCAGACCAGCGCAATGGTCCGTTTTGGTGCGGGTTCTTCGAAATAGCGGATCTCGACATTGGCGGTTGTGGCCATGGGCGGTTTGATAGCCAGTATCGGCATCAGCGTGATACCCACATCGGCAGCGACCATCTGGCGCAGGGTTTCCATGCTGGTGGCGTGAAAATCAACACGTTCGTGAGCGTCGGCCAGTGCGCAAACCTCGAGTGCGTGTTCACGCATGCAATGCCCCTCCTCGAGCAACAACAGTTCCGCCCCGCTCAGATCGTGCATTGTTATTTGCTCCTTTGACGCGAGCGGATGGCGCTCCGGCAGTGCGAGAACGAACGGCTCCTCGAACAACGGCTCTACCTCCAGCCCCTCGTCGTGAACGGGTAATGCAAGCAGTGCCGCATCCAGTTCTCCCTGGCGCAGCATGCGCAGAATGATGTCCGTCTTCTCCTCGGCCAGTTGCAAGCGCAGTTTTGGATAGAGGCGTCGCAGCGACGGCACCACGTGAGGAAGGAAATAGGGTGCCAGGGTGGGAAACAGGCCGAGACGCAGGACGCCTTTGGCCGGATTGCCGCTGCGCCGCGCCACAGCCTTCAACTGGTCGATATCGCTGAGGACCAGCCTGGCGCGGTCTGCGATTTCCATACCCACCGGGGTCAGCATGATGTTCTTGGGGGATCTTTCCACCAGTTGTACGCCCAGTTCATCCTCCAGCTTCTTGATTTGCGTACTCAGGGTTGGCTGACTGACAAAACAGGCCTCGGCCGCCTTGCTGAAATGCCGAAGGTCCGCGAGCTTGACGAAATACTGGAGAGCACGTAAGTTCATCGGCCCATTATACTGTCGGCCCGATGAAACGTGTCCTGATCATTTTATTTTCCGTATTTCTGTTGCACGGCCAACAGATTGCTGCCGATACGCCCGACCCGGGCGAGCTCAGTAAGCTACTCGACGGAAAGGTGCTGGTGCTGGATTCCCGGTCTGAGAAGCCAGGCGGAACGGTCCGCGTACGCGCACTGGCCCGGATTCCCGCCGAGGAGGTCTGGAATGTGATCGTGTCCTGCGAGCGGTCGTTTGTATTCGTCAATGGCCTGCAGAGCTGTGAAGTCATCGAAGACAGTGGCGAGCGAGCGCTGATCCGGCAGGTCACGAAGCAGGGGTGGCCGGCGCCGACCCTGGATTTCATTTACGAGTCAATGCGCGAACCTTTCAGCAAGATCAACTTCAGCCTGGTGCAGGGCAACTTCGAGGCGATGGAGGGAAGCTGGCAATTCATAAATACCGCGAACGGCCTGCTGCTCGACTATGAGATCCGGATCAAACCGGAACTGGCAGTCCCGGATTTCCTGGTCAGCCGCGCCCTGCGAAAAAATTCACCCGACCTGGTGGCCTGCGTCAGGGGCCTGGCCGGGGGATCAGGCTCAGAAAAGCTCCAGAGCAGTGACCTCAAGCGCTGCCCCGGAAAACCCGAAAACAAGCACTGATCATCTCGATCCCGTAAAATACCGCATCCAGATTAATCCGCAGAAGAAAATTCCATGAGCAAACCAACGGTCCTGACGGGCATCACCACAACGGGCACCCCGCATCTCGGCAACTACGTGGGGGCCATCAAACCCTGTGTGCAGGCCAGTCACGATGAAAACGTAAATTCCTATTATTTCCTTGCTGACTACCACGCCCTGGTTAAAAACCAGGACCCGGAAAGGATGCGGCAATCCACGCTGGAAATTGCGGCGACCTGGCTCGCGCTTGGCCTGGACACGAAGCGTGCTGTCTTTTACCGCCAGTCGGATGTACCGGAAATTCCCGAGCTGACCTGGATACTGACCTGTTCAACGGCAAAAGGCCTGATGAACCGCGCGCACGCCTACAAGGCGGCTGTCCAGGAAAACGTGGACGCGGGGGAAGACCCGGATTACGCTATCACCATGGGGCTGTTCAGCTACCCGGTGTTGATGGCTGCGGATATCCTTATGTTCAACGCCACACACGTGCCGGTGGGCAAGGACCAGGTGCAGCACCTGGAAATGGCCCGCGACATCGCCCAGCGATTCAACCATCACTATGGCGAACTGTTCCGCATTCCCGAGGCGGTGGTTGAAGACCATGTGGCCGTCCTGCCGGGCAAGGACGGGCGCAAGATGTCCAAGAGTTACAACAACACCATCCCGCTCTGGTTGCCGGAAAAACAGTTGCGCAAGGCGATCATGAGAATTGTCACGAATTCCCTGGAGCCGGGAGAGCCGAAAGCTCCGGACGATTCAGCCCTGTTTTCCATTTTCGCCGCATTCGCCAGCCCGGAACAGAGGGCTGACATGCGCAAGGCTTACCAGGAAGGGATTGCATGGGGGCAGGCCAAGCAACAGACTTTCGAACTGATCAACGACGAGTTGATCCTGGCCCGTGAACGCTACGAAGCACTGATCGCCGAACCGGAGCATATCGAGCAGGCTCTGCAGGACGGTGCTGAAAGGGCGCGGTCTTTTGCCACGCCGTTTCTGGCCAGGATCCGTGAAGCCACGGGGATCAGAAAACTGGCATGACCGAATCCGGCGAATCCAGGCCTGCGCTGCTGTTCGAGGAACCTCCGGGCGTTTACCTGGGTGTGCAGGGCAGTGACGCGGCATTTCCGGTTCACCGGATTTACTGTGTCGGAAGGAATTACCGTGAGCATGCACGCGAGATGGGGGAATCCACGCGGGAGCCGCCCTTTTTCTTCTCCAAGCCCCGTGACGCTGTTTGCACCGAAAATATCATTCCCTGGCCAGCAATGACCGATGATCTTCACCATGAAGTGGAGCTGGTGGTGGCGATGGGCTCCGGAGGAGTGAACCTGTCGCCCGAAACTGCCCTGTCGGCTGTCTTTGGTTATGCGGTGGGCGTTGACCTGACCCGCAGGGACCTGCAGGCCGAGGCCAAGGAGCAGGGCCGGCCATGGACCACTGCCAAGGCTTTCGACCATTCAGCTCCGGTTTCATCCATCAATCCAGCTGCGAAGATCGGTCACCCTGACGCCTCTGCAATACGCCTCAGTGTTAACGGTCAGCAGCGGCAGCAAGGCGCCACCAGTGACATGACCTGGTCCGTGGCCGAGATCATCGCCGAACTTTCCCGCTATTTTGAACTGAAGCCGGGCGACCTGGTTTTCACAGGCACGCCGTCGGGCGTCGCGGCGCTGCAACCCGGTGACCGGGTTAAGGCCGCAGTCGATACCGTTGGCGAGCTGAACTTCGAGATGGGCGCCGCTCCAGCCGACTGAACGTCAGGCCTGGCTCAGGCCTGGTTCAGGCTCAGCTTCTCGAGAAGAGCTTCCACGGCGCCTTCCAGCGGTATTTCTCCGTTCTCGCTATCGGTTCTCCTGCGGTATTCAAGGACACCCTGGTCCAGGCTGCGCTCACCGATCACCACGCGATGCGGTATGCCGATCAGCTCCATGTCATTGAACATGACGCCGGGGCGAACATTCCGGTCATCCAGGATGACTTCCACACCGGCCGCCAGCAAATCTGCATAAAGCTGTTCAGCCGCCTCCCTGACCCGATGCGATTTTTTGGCATTCATCGGCAGGATGGCCACCTGGAACGGGGCGATGGGCTCCGGCCAGCAGATGCCGTTCTCGTCATGGTTCTGCTCGATGGCCGCGGCAACGATACGCGATACGCCGATGCCGTAACACCCCATCGGCATCACGTGGGACTTGCCATCCTCGCCCAGCACGACGGCATTCATGGATTCG
>JARFQZ010000223.1 GCA_029287515.1 Lysobacterales bacterium | reverse complement strand
GTTCCAACAGGTCCTGGATGCGCTTGAGTACTTCCCTCTTGCCAAAACCGCCCCCTTCTTCGACGTGCTGGAAAGCCAGGAGAAAGGCAGTGGCGGTCTGCTGTCGATTACCATCAATCCGGAAACCTGCAAGGGCTGCGACGTTTGCGTCGCGGTCTGCGATGACGGCGCATTGATCAACGTGCCACAGACGGATGATGAGCAGGTACGCCTGGAAGCGAACTGGAAGCTCTGGAAGCACTTGCCGGAAACGGACGACCGGTATATCCGAATTTCCAGCCTGGAAGAAAGTATTGGCATGATGCCGTCGCTGTTACTCAAACAGGGTAACTACATGTCTATGCTGGGCGGCGACAATGCCTGCATGGGCTGTGGCGAAAAGACTGCCATCCACCTGGTTCTTTCGGCGGTCAACGCCATGATGGCGCCGCGCGTGGAAACGCACCTGGCGGAGATCAGCGGGCTGGTCGAAGCATTGGACGAAAAAGCGCGCACGATGCTGATTTCCGGGGCCGACCTGGCAGATGTTTCAGCCGACGAGGAAGGCCTGGAAGTGACACTGGAGCGCGACCAGAAGGAAACCGTCGCCCAAATCCACCAGGCCATCGAAGCGCTCAAAGATCTGAAATGGCGTTATGAGAAAGGTCCTGGAGGCCGCGGACGCGCCCGCATGGGCTTTGCCAACTCTACCGGTTGCACCTCGATATGGGGCGCCACGTTCCCGTTCAATCCATACCCGTTTCCCTGGGCCAGCCACCTGTTTCAGGACGCCCCCTCGTTGGCCGTCGGGCTTTTCGAAGGGCATATGCGAAAGATGGCGGACGGGTTCATCGCAGTACGCCGGGCGCAGAAGCTGCTGGATGACCGTTATGAACCGGAAACAGATGAGGCCGTTTTCGCCGACTTCGACTGGCAGCAGTTCAGCGACGAGGAGTTTGCGCTTTGTCCGCCCCTGTTCGCAGTAGGTGGCGACGGCGCAATGATGGATATCGGTTTTCAGAACCTGTCAAGGCTCATGTCCTCCGGCAAGCCGCTGCGCGTAGTGGTAGTGGATACGCAGGCAAATTCGGCCGGTGGCGGCCAGTCATGTACGGCAGGTTTCAAAGGGCAGGCGCCCGAAGCCGTCGATGCGGGTCCGGACTACCGGAAAAAGGACGAGTGGCGCAAGGAACTGTCCCTGATTGCCATGGCGCACCGTGACGTCTTCGTCCTGCAGTCCTCGCAGGCCACCCCGTCCCACCTGTTCGGCAATCTGCTGAAGGGACTCCAGATGCGGCGGCCAGCCCTTTTCATCCTGAACGCGCCGTGTCCCCGGGAGTGGGGAATTGCCAAGGACAGTGCTCCGGAAGCCGCCCGGCTGGCCCTGGAGAGCCGGGCCGTGCCCAACCTGGTGTTCGATCCTGGTGAGGGCACGACGTTTTCTGAATGCCTCGACCTGGAAGGCAATCCGTCGCCTGAAGACAACTGGCCCTCGCACGAGCTGACCTACCTGGACGAGGAGGGCGAGGAGCAACGGATGACACTACCCCTGACCATTGCAGACTGGGCCCTGGGTGAGAAACGGTTCCGCGATCACTATGGTGAGCTGTCCGGTGACATGGAGGGAGCCCCGTTCCACGAATACCTGGAACTGGAGGCAGACGAACGTGAAGACCGCGAACCCTTCATCTACACGGTCGATGCCGACCGTCTTCTGCAGAAAGTCCGGGTTTCTGAATCGATCGTTCAACTGGCCGAGGAGCGTCAGCGCTTCTGGTCCCAGCTGCGCGAACTGGCCGGCGTCGAGGTTTCCGGCCACCTGCGTGACGAGGTAGGGGCCAACATCATGCGCAAGGCGCAGCAGGAATCGGCTTCGCTGAAGGCGGAGTACGAGGCGAAGTTTGCCCGGCTGACCACGCAATACCCACAGCTGATCGCACGCCGCATGGCTGAAGGTCTCCTCCGCGCCGGCGGCAGTAAGACCGTCGCGGAACTGCTGGAGGAGGCCGAGCACTGGCAGGGTCCGGCATTCCAGCCTCCCGAGGGTATGGATTTTGGGTTGGACTCCGGCGCGGCCACTGCCGAGGACATGGCGTCCCCCGCTGCAGATGCGGACGGCGAAGATGCGGAAGCCGCAGAAGAAGCCCCGGCGGCAGCCGGGGAAGAAGACGACGAGGACCTGGTCCGTGAGCCATGGATCGAAAGCATCCGGTGCACGGCCTGTGACGATTGCATCAACCTGAACCCGAAGATGTTCGCCTACAACGAGGACGGCCTGGCCTACATTGCCGACGCCTCGGCCGGCACGTTCAAGGAGTTGGTCACCGCGGCCGAGAAGTGCGCGCCGTCGGTTATTCACCCCGGTGACCCGCTGAATCCCGACGAGAAAGGCCTGGACAAGCTGATCCCCCGTGCGGAGAAGTTCAACTGATGGCGCCGCGGCTGAAAACTTCGGATCTGCCCAGTTTCCGCAACGGGGTGCATCCCCCGGAAAACAAGGACCTGACGTCCGGTATACCGTCCCGGCGGCTGCCGTTTCCGGACGAGATCATCCTGCCGCTGTCTCAGCACATCGGGCGGCCGGCGGAAGCACTGGTCAAACCGGGTGACCGCATCGAGCGAGGCGATGTTATCGCAAAGGCCAGCGGCTATGTTTCATCCTACGTGCACGCCACGGCGTCTGGCACGGTGAAATCGATCGAGCACTGGCCGCACCCGGCAGGCGCCATGCAGCCGTCGGTCCGCATCGACGTGGATCCGCATTCCACGCAGTTGCAGCGACCCCGGCTGGTGCCGCACTGGGATGAAGTGCCTGAAGAGCAATTGTCCGAGGAGATCAGCAAGGCGGGCATCGTCGGCCTGGGTGGCGCGGCATTTCCCATGCATGTGAAGCTGCGGCCGCCGGCGGACCAGCCGGTCGATGTGTTGATGGTCAATGGCAGCGAATGCGAACCCTACCTGACCTCGGACCACCGGACCATGCTGGAACGGCCCGAGCACGTTTACCAGGGCATCCGCATCGTGCTGAGGGCGCTGGGTATCAGCCGTGCGGTGATCGGCATCGAGGTCAACAAGCCGGACGCCATCGAGGTGATGCGCAACACTGCGCCGGACGATCTGGACATCCAGGTTCAGCCATTGAAAGTCAAGTACCCACAGGGCGCCGAGAAAATGCTGATCAAGGCCGTCACCGGCCGCGTAGTCCCCTCGGGCAAACTGCCCGCATCGGTCGGGGCGCTGGTCCAGAACGTGGCGACCACGGCCAGCGTGGCGTTGGTGTTTGAGACGGGGCAGCCCCTGATCGAGCGGATCATAACGGTATCGGGGCGTGGCATCCGGCAACCGGGAAACTGGGTTATCCCGTTCGGCACCAAGCTGAGCGACGTGATCGCGGCCTGCGGCGGCTTTACGGAGGATGCTTCCGAGATCGTCTTCGGCGGACCGATGATGGGGCAGAGCCAGGCCAGTCTCGACGTGCCGGTACTCAAGGCCACCGGCGGCATACTGGTGCTGTCGAAAGACGAGTGCAAGCGCCAGGACATCCTTCCCTGCATCCGTTGCGGAAAGTGCATCGATGCCTGTCCGGTTTTTCTTAACCCGCAGCTGATGGGTGCGCTGGCGCGGGTCGACCGCTTCGAGGAAATGGCCGGGAACAACCTCGGTGACTGCATGCTGTGTGGCTGTTGTTCCTTTGTCTGCCCGTCGAACATTCCGTTGTCGCAACTTTTTGCGATGTCCAGGATTCAGCTCAGCAGGTTGCAGGCGGCATGAAGGCCAGGCAGGAAAAACCCGCTGTTGTAAAAATCACTGCTGCGCCGCACGTTCGCTCGCCCGAATCGACCGCCCGTATCATGTGGTCGGTGGTCCTGAGCCTGATGCCGGTGATCGTGGCCTCGATCTGGTTTTTCGGCCCCAGTGCACTGCTGGTTTTGGTGGCCAGCGTGGCCGGCTGCCTGATCACCGAACGGTTGTTCGGCGACCGGAGCGACTCGCTGGCCGATGGTTCGGCGATGATCACCGGTCTGCTGCTGGGGCTGTGCCTGCCAGCCGGCTTCCCGCTGTGGATGGCGTTCCTCGGCGGCGTCTTCGGTGTTGGTTTCGGCAAAATCGTTTTTGGCGGCCTGGGACAAAATATTTTTAACCCGGCGCTTCTGGGCCGCGCCTTCCTGCAGGCGGCCTTCCCGGTGGCAATCACCACCTGGCCGGTCCGAACGGCGGACTGGTGGGCCTTGCGTGGCGACAATTTCGCATTACCTCTGATGACCGCTTCGGCAGATGCTGTGACCGGGGCGACGCCATTGGGTGAGTTGAAATTCAGCGACGACCCGGTGATTACACCGCTGCTGGACCTGTTCCTGGGCAGCATCAGCGGTTCGCTTGGTGAAACCTCGGCATTGCTGATCCTGCTGGGTGGAATCTACCTGGCGTTGCGCGGCCACCTCAACTGGCACATCCCGGTCAGCATCCTGGTCTCGGTTTACGCCTTTTCAGGTCTGTTTTACTGGTTGGGTCTATCGCCGTTCTCGCCGGGGTTCATGTTGTTCTCAGGCGGTTTGATGCTGGGCGCCTGGTACATGGCAACCGACATGGTGACTTCTCCGGTTACCCATACCGGCTGCTGGATTTTTGGCGTCAGCATCGGCCTGCTGGTGGTGATCATCCGCATATGGGGCGGCCTGCCGGAAGGAGTGATGTATGCGATTTTGCTGATGAATGCCCTGGTGCCGTTCATCAACCGGGCAACCCAGCCGCGCAAGTTCGGCAGCGTCCGCGGTAAATCCGGACCGGTCGCGGAGAAGGAATCGTGAACGAGCGGCCGGACACAGACCCGATCGATGTCAAGGTGGTCGATCCGTCACAGCCAGACGCCGGGCAGGAAACACCGGTCGGAGAGCAGGTTTCAACCCTGCGGCTGGTGGCAACCCTGGCCGTGGCTGGCGCGCTGGCCGGCCTGCTGATCGTTCTGGTCAATCTGCATACCAAGCCGATCATAGACGCTTACCGGGCTGAACAGCTGAGGCTGGCCGTCTACGAGGTGCTGCCGGGTGCAGCGCGCTACCGCACGCTCTACCGGGTCGATGACGGGCTGTTGGCCGATGTTCCGGAAGGCGCCAAGGCCAGCGATTTCCGCCAGGCTTACGTCGGTTATGACGAGGCGGGGGAAATGATCGGCGTGGCCGTTTCACGCGGTGAGTCGGGCTTCCAGGACATCGTGCTGGTGATTTTTGGCTTCGAGCCCGAATCCGGCATATTGCTCGGCATGAAAGTGCTCGAAAGCAAAGAAACGCCCGGCCTGGGCGACAAGATCTTCAAGGACCTGGACTTCGTCGACCAGTTCTTCGCCCGCCCACAGACACCGTTGCTCTCGATAAAGGCGGGCAGTGGCAAGGGATTGCCGGGTGAGATCGACGCCATTACCGGCGCAACCATTTCGTCCAAGGTGGTCGTCAGCATCATCAATAACGGCATCGCCGACTGGCAAACGGTGCTGCAGGAAGGCATTCCGGAGGAGGCGCCATGAGAGCCACCACACCGTCACAGGATTTACTGCGCGGAATCTGGAAGGAGAACCCGGTGTTGATCCAGATGCTGGGCCTTTGCCCGGCGCTGGCAGTGACCAACACGGTGAAGAACGCACTGGCCATGAGCGCGGCGACTTTTTTCGTGCTGACCTGTTCCAGCGTGCTGATCTCAAGTGTCAAAAGCCTGATTCCAAAGGAGGTGCGGATTTCCTCCTATATCCTGGTCATCGCCACCTTCGTCACGCTCGCGGACATGATGCTCCAGGCCTATGCTCCGGTGCAGCACAAGGAACTGGGCGCCTTTATCGCCCTGATTGTGGTCAACTGCATGATCCTGGGCCGGCAGGAGGCATTCTCCTCGCGCAATACGGTCTACCGTTCACTGCTCGACGCGGTGGGTGTCGGTATCGGCTTTACCATCGCACTGGTCATGATGGGCGGTTTCCGGGAAGTTTTGGGTATCGGCACGTTTTTCGATATCCCGTTGTTCGGTCCCAACTTCGAACCCTGGGTGGTCATGGTGCTGCCGGCCGGCGGCTTCCTGACGCTGGGCTTCATCATCCTGGCCATGGGCGTGTTCGAAGAACGCAAGAAGGCCAGGCAAGCGCAAGCCCAAACGCAAGGTGACGCGGCATGAACGACCAGACGCTGTTCTCGATCTTCTTCTCGGCCATGGTTGTGAACAATTTTACCTTGGCCCTGGTCCTGGGCCTGTGCCCTTTCATGGGCGTGTCGGCGCGTGTCGAGACGGCACTGCGCATGGGTTTGGCGAATATCTGCGTGCTGGTGCTCACCTCGCTTAGCGCCTGGGTGCTCAATACCTACATCCTTGAAAATGCGCCTTATCTGCGCATCATCTCGTTCATCATCGTGGTGGCGTCGCTGGTGCAGATCGTAGAGATGGTGGTGAAAAAGATTGCTCCCGTGCTGTTCCGGCAACTCGGTATCTTCCTGCCGCTAATGACTACCAACTGCGCGATCTTCGGCCTGGCCATTTTTCAGACCAACCGCGGCTATGACTTCCTGCAGGGAATCGTCTTTGCAATTGGCGCAGGCCTTGGCCTGACGCTGGCGCTGGTGCTGATGGCCTCGATACGCGAAACCTCGGAACTGTCCGACATTCCTGCCATCGCCAAGGGCACCGGCCTGACGTTGATCATCGCCGGCAGCCTGTCGCTGGCCTTCATGGGTTTCGCCGGGCTGTTATAGACATGACCGAATACGTCATGCCGGTATTGTTCCTGGTGGTGGTGTTCGTTGCTTTTGCGCTGACGAATCGAAATCGTTACAGGAGTTGTGCCGACTGCACCGGGGATTGCGACAAATCCAGTTGTGACAAACGTCCCTGAGCGGGCCGGGGTCGACTATGACAGAATCACTCATGGATTCTGAGTAGCGCACCTTTTGTGATGACCAAGACACAGATATTTACCCCCGCAAAACTGGCCGGGCTGGAATTGAAGAACCGGGTCATCAGGGCAGGGTGCTTCGAGGGCATGTGCCAGGGCGGGCAGGTTACCGATGATCTGATTGAACATCATCGAAGGGTCGCCGCCGGTGGCGTATCCATGACCACGGTGGCGTATTGTTCCGTCAGCGCCGACGGCCGGGCTTTCGACCACGAATTGTGGATGCGTAAAGAAATTGTCCCGGATCTGAAAAAGCTGACGGATGCGGTTCACCGCGAAGGAAGTCTCGCTTCCATTCAGCTCGGGCATTCAGGATTCTTTACGAACAAGGAGGTTATCGGAAAAAGGCCCCTTGGCGCCTCCGCCAAATGGTGCCTGTTCATGCGTTCTCACTGTCGTGAAATGACCCGCGAGGATATCGAAGAAAAGGTGCAGGATTTTGTTGCAGCGGCGGAACTGGCCAGGGATGCCGGATTCGATGCCATCGAGATTCACGCAGGCCACGGTTATCTGCTCAGTCAGTTCCTTAGCCCGTGGACAAACAGGAGAAATGACGCCTTCGGAGGGGTAATAGACAATCGTCTTAGGTTTCCAATAAAAGTTGTTGAAAATACACGTGATATATTAGGGTATGATTTTCCGATATTGATTAAAATGAATCAAGTCGACGGAATAAAAACAGGTGTTTCAATACACGAATCGGTAATCATGGGAAAGGCTTTTGAAAAGGCAGGTGCCTCGGCATTGATTCCCAGTTCCGGTTTCACTTCTAAGGTGCCTTTCCTGATGCTGAGGGGTGGCTTGCCCATCGAAGAAATGAGCGGCAACCAGGAAGGAAGTCTTGATCGATTGGGCATGAAACTATTCGGGCGCTTTATGGTGCCTGAACACACGTATCAACCGTTATTTCAGCTCGAAGGCGCACGCAAGATTCTCGAGGCGGTCAATATCCCGGTGATCTATATTGGCGGTGTGGAATCGCTGGCTGACATGCAGCAGGTGCTTGGCGAGGGGTTCAGTTTTGTCCAGTTGGGCCGTGCGACGATACAGGATCCGGATTTCGTGTCGAAGCTGGAAACAGGGCAGATTGATCGTTCACCTTGTGATCACTGCAACCGGTGTGTTGCGGCGATGGACGCAGGTGGTGTGTACTGTGTTTCCAACCGTGAAGGTTTCCTGGACCAGGACTCAAGGGGTTAACCATTGTCGGACAGGTACTGTAAAAACTGTGATGAACCTATGGCGGCCAATGCCCTCTATTGCCCGACCTGCGGCCAGTCAGCCAAGATGTTTTCGCGGCCCTGGCTTGAAATAACCCGCGAATGGCTGGCTGAAACGCTGGATTGGGATGGCCGCATGTTCCGCTCCATTGGATTGTTGCTGTCCCGTCCTGGATTCCTGAGCCAGGAGTATATTGCAGGCAAGCGGGTTACTTACACTTCACCGGTCAGGCTGTACCTGGTAGTCAGCCTGCTGTTTTTCTTCGTTTTGCCAATGATCCTGCCTCCTTCCTCCAACGTCAGCCCGGACCACAAGCTGTCGGTCGACCTGTATTCAAAGGGCATGTTCGTCATGCTTCCGGTTTACGCGTTGTTGTTGAAAGTTTTTTACCGGCGCTTTTTCTACATGGATCACCTGGTGTTTACCGTTCACCTGTTCAGCGCAAGCTATATTGTCTTCGCCATCATGCTGTCGATCGAAACGCTCGCTGATCGTTATTTGCTCGTCATGCTGCTTCAGGTGCTTGTACTGCTTTATATGTTGGGCTACGTGTTGGTGGCGTTGCGCCGGGTTTACGCGGAAAGCTGGCCGGTAACCGTGCTCAAATCACTCGGCCTGCTTTTTCTGTTCCTGCCCGCCCTGGCTGTACTGATCGAGGTGACCAGCCATGTTGGCGGGCAAGCAGGTTAGAGTATCTGCCAGATTTACCGGCCTAACCCGGTCCGTTAACCTACCCGAATCAAAAACAAAAAGGAATCCATACATCATGACCCGATTACACAAGGCATTGTCGACCCTGTTTTGCCTGGCCTTGACGATCAATGCGCAGGCGGCGGGACAGCGCACCGACATTCATCCGGATGCAAATGACGTACAGCCCCTTTTGCCGGGAATGAAGGCGCCTGCTTTCAACGTGCTTAGCGCCGAAGGCAAGCCGGTCAGTTTTGATCCCGAAAAGATGACGAAGCCTCTCGTGCTCTCCTTCTTTCGCGGCGGCTGGTGTCCCTACTGCAACCTGCACCTTGCTGAGTTACGGAAGGCGGAATCCGAACTGGAGGCCATGGGGTTCGATATCTGGTTCATCAGTATCGACCGGCCGGAACAACTCTACGCAAGCCTTGATCAACCGGACATCGGCTATGAAATTTTGTCGGATTCAAAACTGGAAGCGACCCGGGCGTTCGGGCTCGCCTTCAAAGTGACCGATGAAACAGTCGAAAAATACCTGCAGTGGGATATCGACCTGGAGGCTGCATCGGGTGAGACCCACCACGTTTTGCCCGCCCCGTCGACGTTTATCATCGCGGCTGACGGCGTCATCCGGTTCCAGTATACGAATCCTGATTACGCGGTGCGCCTGCCTCCCGAAGTGCTGCTGGCCGCGGCCAGGGCCTACGACAAGGAGACCAACGACCGGTTACGCCGGCAATACAAGAAGAGCAAGGAAGCAAAGGAATCAGCGGGCGGTTGAATCGCTGCTCAGCCAGTCTTCAAAACGGGAGAGCGCTTCGGGAAAGCTGTCACGGCCGAAACCGAACCGCATGTGCTGATCATCACTGCCCAGCATCCTGCCTGACTGGACCAGGATGCCTTCACCGGTCGCGAGCTCGTGTGAGATCTTTTCTACCGACGGCACATCCCAACCAATCAGCGCGGTGGAACCTGCCCGTGGGCGCCTCCAGGTGAAAACAGCGGGCCAGCGTTCGAAGAAGTCGTCCGCCACGGCCAGGTTTTTCGCGATTCGGGCGATATTCCGGTCCCGCAGTGTTTCCCAAATTCTCAGGGCGGCTGTGGACAGGTATTCGACCGGCCCGGGGGGGCAGATGCTGGTGTAGAACTTCCAGTTCATGAATTGCTCAAGCAACTGCCGGTCCTGGATGACCAGCCAGCCGCAGCGCAGCCCGGGAAGGCCATAAGTCTTCGACAAGCCGGAGAGGGCGATCGCCCTGGGCGAGACGTCCGCTGCCGATGGCAGTGGTTCGGTGCCTGGCTGTACCAGCCCGAAGTACATTTCATCGCAAAACACGTACAGCCCATGTTGTTCTGCCAGTCCCAGCAGGGTGTTCAGAAAATCCCGGCAAGGCAGGTAACCGGTGGGGTTGTGCGGAAAATTCACTACGATCAGTTTTGTTTTGTTGGAAATCAGTTCGCGCAGTTCATCGAGATCCAGTTCCCATGAATCTTCGCCCGGTCTGAAACACCACCGTTTCACCATGGAACTGCCTGCCACGTGCTCGAACATGCGGGTCAGCGCGTCGTAGGCCGGCGACAGCACGATGACTTCATCTCCGGGGTCCAGCAGGGTGCGGGCTGCCAGGTAAATCCCTTCCACGGGTGTGCCCAGAACGACGATGTCTTCTGCACTGACATTAGAGTAAGTATTTGCGATTCCGGCCCGAAGTTCCGCGTTGCCCTGCGACTCGGTGTAAATCAACCGTTCCTGCCCGAAATTTTCCAGTGAGTCACCCGACAGGGACAGTAATTCCTGGATGGAGATGGACTCGCAGTCCGAGTTGCATAACTGGTACGGGGTGTTGAATTCGTAGCGGGCGAAGAAATGTTCTGTTTCGAATGGGGCGATTTTCATGTCATGTATGATAGCCCGGTCAAACCGAGTTGGTCAGGAGATCACCATAAATAACACAGCGACAGCAACGGGCCCCGGTTGGAAAAGAAGGCACACCGTCGTGTTGCTTTGTTTTTTCTCAACGCTGATCTGCTACATCGATCGCGTCAATATTTCCGTTGCGATCATTCCGATGGCGGAACATTTCGGCTGGACGGATACGCAAAGGGGCCTGGTCCTGTCCTCGTTTTTTGTCGGTTACCTGGTCACCCAGGTCGCGGGAGGGTCGTTGGCAGCCCGTTTCGGCGGCAAGATGGTGCTGGGCTTCGGGGTGTTGTGGTGGTCCCTGTTTACTTTGTTGACACCTCTGTCGGCTGTGGCGTCGTTTCCGATGCTGATTGCCACCCGAATCCTGATGGGGGTGGGTGAGGGCGTCGCTTT
>JARFQZ010000147.1 GCA_029287515.1 Lysobacterales bacterium | reverse complement strand
ATTCTGGGTGGCATGACAACCATGATCGGCACGCCGCCCAACCTGATCGTATCCGGTTTCAGGGCGCAAACCGGCATGGGCAGCTTCGGCATGTTCGATTTCACGCCCGTTGGCATCGCTGTTGCGGCGTGTGGGGTCCTGTTTGCAGCGCTGGCCGGCTGGCGTATCGTGCCGGGCAGGGAACAAAAAGGCGCAGAGGGATTTGATACCGGGGCCTACCTGCTTGAGGCCCGTATCAAAAAGAGCGCCCGGGCGGCCGGCAAGACTGTGGGTGAAGTCGAGAAGATACTCGAGGAAGCCGATGCGCAGATCATCGGGATGATCCGTAACGACTTTCGTGTCTCTGCGCCAAACATCCGCAGGGTGCTTCGTCCCGAAGACATCCTCATTATCGAAGCGGACCCCGAGGGGTTTGCCGGAGCGCTCAGCAGCCTCGGGCTGGTGCTGGAGGAGCCCGCCGGGGCTGATGGGGAGAACGAAGAAAAAAAAGAACAGCAGGAGACGATTCTGCAGGAGCTGGCAGTCATGCCCAACTCACGCCTGATCGGGCGGTCTGCCAATGACGTCAGCCTGAGATCGCGTTACGGGCTGAATCTGCTGGCGATTTCGCGCACTGGCAGGCGCTCCGTCAAAAGACTGAGGTTCACACCGATCAAGGCGGGAGACGTGCTGCTGCTGCAGGGCGAACCGGGATCATTGGCAGGTTTCGCTTCCAGTTTCGGCTGTGCGCCGCTTGCAGCCCGCTCTATCGCAATCCCTGACAAGAGAAAAACCATTCTGTCCGTGGGCGTAATTATTTTTGCGATAGCCGGGGCGGCTTTTGGGCTGCTTCCGGCCGCGATTTCGTTTGCAACCGGGGTGCTGGCGCTGATGCTGCTTCGAATCGTTCCGTTGCGGAAGCTTTACGATGCCGTCGACTGGCCGGTGATCGTGTTGCTGGGCGCCCTGATTCCCGTGGCCGTGGCCATGGAGACCACGGGGGCGGCCGACCTGTTGGCCCGCTCCCTGCTCGATACCGTGGCTCGTGGCAGCCCGGTGATTGCATTGATCATCATCCTGGTCGTTACGATGACGCTTTCAGACCTGATGAACAATGCAGCGACCGCAGCGGTGATGGCGCCAATTTCCATCAGCACGGCAGCGCAGCTCAATTCCAGCGCCGATACCTTCCTGATGGCGGTGGCGATCGGGGCGTCCTGCGCCTTCCTGACACCCATCGGGCACCAGAACAACACGCTGATCCTGGGACCGGGCGGTTTCCGCTTCGGCGATTACTGGAAGCTCGGCTTACCGATGGAAATCCTGGTAGTGGCTATCGGTGTGCCGTTATTGCTGATCATCTGGCCTCTGTAGGAACCTCCCAATCCATCGCCCGGTAGCAGGTTGCGATGCCGTCCGCCGGAAAGCGTTCTCCGGTGAGCCATTTCCAGGGGACATAGATCAGGCCGTAGTACCAACGGATCATGGTCATGACGAATCCACCCCTGGCCACCCCTACCGTGAAGTCGTCAAACGGGCCGGTCACCTCGATGGGGGTCGAAATACTCAGGAATTTTTCCACTTTTGCCTGTGGAGCGGCGAGCAGGTCCAGTTGGCGGTTGACCAGGTCAATTTCGCCGCGGGCCCGGACAATGATCTCGGTTGAATCCAGAAAAGTTTCTTTGGAAGTCATTACCCCGTTTTCCACTTCGAAGCGAGCGACCATGCAATTCAGTTTCTTCTGCTGATCATCATCCTTCGGCAGCAGGGCGAAAACCAGGTTCGAGGCCCAGAGGTCAAGGAACCTGGCGCCAGCGTTCTCCGGAAAAACCGCCAGGTCGATGGTTCCCTCAAGGTGCTTCACAGCGTCTTCGGGAGCCTGAGCGCGTGAGTGCAGGGAAGTGTCCAGGTAAATCGCGCCTTCAGCGACAGAGGCGGGGTCATAGAGCCGTAAAAGGCCACCGTATTCCAACCGTTCAACATCTATATCGAGGTTGTATCCCCATTCAGAACCCGTTTTGATGCCAGTGTACTTGATCGCAACATCGCCTCCCGGCAACCGGATCGTGGCTGGATCCAGGACGGCCCCCTGGTTGTCCATATGAAGATTGAACTCTGACTCCCCCAGCAACCGGCCGCCTGATCTCAGCTCGCCGATTTTCACTCGCACATCCCACGAATTTTCGCCAAGGAACTCCTCGAGATATTGATTGATCACTGTCAACAGGCCGACGGGGACCGGTGACTCTTCCGGCTCGGCTGCCTCCGGGTTTGCCACAAAATCCCTGGTTTCCCGAAACTCCAGCACCCAGCGCACGAGGTCATCGGTTTCGATAAGCTCGGAACCGGCGTCCAGGTTGAACAGAAACCCCTGGCCGGAGGGTTGAATGCTGAACGTACCTGTCGCGTTGCTCGATCCCACTCGTACGTGGATATCAGAAGCCAGGTACTCATTTTTCCTGAACGTCAGGTCCGTGCTGAATGAGTAATCTTCCAGTGGTGATGGCAGCGCGGAAAGATCTACTCCATCATCGTTTGTGTATCGCCCCGAAACCTGGATTTCAGACCGCAATCCGTCTCCCGATTCCGGGTGGACGACAAGGTCCAGCATGGTGATATCACTTCGGCTGCCAACGATGAATCGCAAGGGGAGCGGTGAGTTTTCGTCGAACGCATCTAACAGGTTTGGCGTTTTCAACCAGGCATTGAGTGGAAAGCCATTGAGTGTTCCCTCGGTTTTCCAGATTGTGCTCGCCCCCGGAGCAGTGCTTACCTTGACCTCGGATAGGGTCATGTCAAACGGGCGATTTTTGGGTCCTGCTTCGAAAGACCATTGCAAAGAGGTGAGAACCGAATCGATTTTGCCGTTCTGGACCAGTTCCCTTGGCGTGACGCCCTGAGATTCAAACCGGATGTCTGCCCGCTCGACGCTGGCATTGACCGTATCGGACAGCTCCATGGTTTTCACCAGGCGGCCGACATCCAGGTTTTTCATGATCACGTGGTAATCGAAAAGCGTGTTTGACTCTCGCATGTCCACATTGAGGAGGCCTTCCATTTCCACGCCCTCGAAATCCAGTTGCATACGTCCATCTTTCAACTGGCGGTCTTCGAGGTGAGCGTCCAGCCCCATGTTGCCGATTTCGAAGGAAGTACCTTTGAACTGGCCGACGGCAAGTTTCACGTCGACGCTGGGAACCTCATGCCAAT
>JARFQZ010000131.1 GCA_029287515.1 Lysobacterales bacterium | reverse complement strand
GACAATACAACGGGCGAAACTTCAGAATCCCTGCTGAGCGCAGTCAACGACGCGCGGACACAACCGCAAACCTGTAACGGAACGGAATTTCCGGCAGCACCTGCACTTAAATGGGATTCTGACCTGGCCAGCATCGCCATGCAGCACTCCATGGACATGGCGAGCAAGGGCTATTTTTCACACACCTCCGCAGATGGCACCGGTATGGGCAGCCGCGTATTCCCCTACTGGAGCGGTACCCGGGTGGGCGAAAACCTTGCTGCCTCGTCGGTTAACCGCACAGATAGTCATGTCGTAAGAATGTGGCTGACCAGCACGTCAGGACACTGTGAACTGTTGATGAATCCGGATTTTACGCATGCAGGCGTGGGAGCCGGACACAACACGCGGAACAATTACACCTATCATTATTTCTGGACACTGGACATGGGCGGCTGAACAATCCGGCCAGCCTTTCTTTTCGTTCCCGGGCCAATTATCCTGATATGGCCCGGGGATGAAGCGGTTCATGCGGTGTATCAAAGCCTCGCACCCCTCAATTCTCCGAGAGTGATGTGGGTCAGTGTACGGACCCCCTCTGGCACTTATATTCAATGCGACTGCCGATCACGGAGGAATTGCCATGAACAAAGTATGGATCATTGTACTTTTACTGTTGTTTATCACGCCTGGGAGTGTATTCAGCAGCGAGTTCGGGGAATTGACGGCAATTTGCGAAAGCTGTCACGGACCGGACGGGGCATCTCCTTATTCCGACGTACCTATCATTGGCGGTCAAACCGAAAAGTATCTTCGGGGAAGTCTGCAGTCATACCAGGTCTGGGGGCGGCCCTGTGTGAAGAGCGCTTATCGAACCGGTGATACTTCCCGGCCGAAAACGGACATGTGCAAAATCACCGGTGGATTGTCAGAAGAAGACATGCGGATGCTGGCTGAACATTACAGCAGCCTGCCCTGGGTTCCGGCGCCACAGTCGTTTGACGCAAGCCAGGTCGACGCGGGCGCTGCGCTCCACCAGCAAAACTGCGAAACCTGCCACGAACAGGGCGGAACCGCCGATGGCATCGGACCCAGGCTTGCCGGACAGTGGGCTCCCTATCTGAAGCATGCGCTGAAGTTCGTTCCAACCGGTGAACACATGGTGCCGCCGTTAATGGAGAGAAAACTTGGCGATTTCAGTGAGGCAGATATCGCAGCCTTATTGAATTATTACGCAAGCCAGCAAAACTGACAGGAACACTCGATGAGCTTTAGGATCGATTGCAGCGGCTTGTCCGTTGCACAAGAACTTTACGACCTGGTGGAAAACGAAGTTGCCCCCGGAACCGGTGTAGACCCTGATAAATTCTGGGATGGCCTGGCTGGACTGGTAAGGGACCTTGGGCCCCAGAACCGCGTACTCCTGAAAAAACGCGCGCTCATACAGTCGCAGTTGAATGGCTGGCACCGGGAGCACCCCGGAACCATCAATGCGCCTGAATACAAGGAATTTCTGCGGGAAATCGGCTACTTGGTGCAGGAAGGAGACGACTTTGAAATCTCCACGTCCGGGGTCGACGATGAAATTGCACGAATCGCCGGGCCTCAGCTGGTAGTGCCGGTCAGCAATCCCCGTTATGCCCTGAATGCAGCCAATGCGCGCTGGGGCAGCCTGTACGATGCGTTGTACGGAACAGATGTCATTTCAGAAGAGGGCGGCTGCGAAAAAGGCAGCAGTTTCAATCCAGCCAGGGGCCGGAAAGTCATTGAAGTCGCCGCGGATTTTCTGGACCAGGTGGTGCCGCTGGCAACCGGCAGGCACGCCCAGGTAGCCCGTTACACGGTAAATACCTCGGTGCAACCGGCACGCCTGGAACCCGAACTTGAAAACGGCAGCAGCACCTCCCTGGCCGATCCAACACAGTTTTCCGGATACGCTCAGCATGGCGGATCAGAGGTCGTCCTGCTGGCAAACAACGGCGTACATATTGAACTGCAGATTGACCGCGACCACCCCGTGGGCAAGATGTCCGCCTCCGGCACAAAAGATGTTTTCCTGGAAGCGGCGCTGACCACGATCCAGGACTGCGAAGACTCGGTCGCTGCGGTCGATGCCGAAGACAAGGTCAACGTGTACCGAAACTGGCTGGGGCTGATGAAAGGCGACCTTTCGGACGAGTTCGAAAAGGGCGGCAAAATGATCACGCGCCGTCTCAATCCGGACCGCTTTTACACTGCGCCTGATGGCAGGGAACTGCGGCTCCACGGGCGTAGCCTCATGCTGGTGCGCAATGTGGGTCACCTGATGACCACCAATGCCGTGCTCGACCCCAAGGGGAATGAAATTCCTGAAGGGTTCCTCGACGGAATGGTCACCGTGCTGTGCGCGGTGAACAATATCAGGGGCAATACCACGATGCCCAACAGCCGGACCGGCAGCATCTACATCGTGAAGCCCAAAATGCACGGCCCCGAAGAGGTTGAATTTACCAATACGCTGTTTGACCGCATTGAAGATTGCCTCGGCCTGGACCGCCACACCATCAAGGTGGGCGTCATGGACGAGGAGCGCCGCACCACGGTCAACCTGAAGGAATGTATCCGGGCGGTCAGCGGACGTATCGTTTTCATCAATACAGGCTTTCTCGACCGGACCGGGGACGAAATCCACACGTCAATGGAGGCCGGGGCCGTATTGCCCAAGGAGGCTATCAAGCAGCAACCGTGGATCCTGGCTTACGAAGACTGGAACGTCGATACAGGACTGGCCTGCGGGTTCCGGGGCAAAGCGCAGATCGGCAAAGGCATGTGGGCCATGCCAGATGAAATGAAAGCCATGATGGAGACCAAGATGGCGCACCTGGAAGCAGGCGCCAACTGCGCCTGGGTACCCTCGCCAACGGCCGCAACGCTGCACGCGACACACTACCTCAGGTACAACGTCGCCGAACGGCAAAAGGAGCTCATGTCGCGCCCACGGGCCAGCCTGGATGACATTCTCACGCCACCATTGCTCGGAGACCGGGAACTGGCGGCGGAAACCATTCAAAAGGAACTGGAAAACAACGCACAGGGTATCCTGGGTTACGTCGTGCGCTGGGTCGACCAGGGTGTCGGATGTTCCAAGGTGCCGGACATCAACAATGTGGGCCTCATGGAGGACCGCGCTACGCTGAGGATTTCGAGCCAGCATCTCTGTAACTGGCTGTATCACGGAATCTGTTCGGCCGAGCAGGTCACCGAAACCATGAAGCGCATGGCCAAAATCGTAGATGGCCAGAATTCCGGTGACCCCTTTTACCAGAATATGGCCCCCGATTTCGATAACAGCGTGGCTTTCCAGGCTGCATGCGACCTGGTTTTCCTCGGCCGGGAGCAGCCCAGCGGCTACACGGAGCCATTACTGCATCTTCGCCGGATCGAAGCCAAGGGATGATTTGCAGGTTCCTGGCCAGCATTTGCGTCATTACTGGCCTGGCCGCCGGCAACGCGCAGGCCGATACACTGCTGTTCGACAGTCACGAGGTGCTGCACCTTTCCATTCCGGTGGACTTCAAAACACTGTGCCGCCCGCGGGAGGACCCGGATTGTAGTTACACGGCGACCGTACTGGAGTACATCGATGAACATGGCGCCGCCCAATCCCTGCCCGTCGAAGTAAAGATCCGCGGTGGCTGGCGTTCACTGACAAGGAATTGCTCGGTTCCGCTATTGTTTGTCCGCTTCGACAGTGAGACAACCACGGACACGCCTTTCGACGGTCAGTCCATGTTGCCGCTGACCACGCATTGCGGGCAAGGATTGTCGCTCGAAGCCGCGAAGTCCCGGGTCAACCCCGCACGTTGGGAGCAATATCTGCTCAGGGAATACCTGGCTCATCTTGTCTACAACGAGATCACTGACCTCAGCATCCGGGCCCGCCTTGTCCGCATGACTTATCCGAATCCGCGCAAGCCCTCGCGCAAGATCCACGCTTATGCTTTTTTTACGGAACATTTCAAGTCGGTGGCCGAAAGAAACAGCAGCGAAGTGCTTGACCGCCACAGTTTCGACAGCGGCAAGACAGACCTGCATGCGGCAAACCGGGTAGCCTTGTTCCAGTACATGATCGGCAATACAGACTGGTCAATCGTCAGGGAACGCAATGTCGCTCTGCTGCTGGGTGAGGACGGCTATCAGCGCCCCCTGCCCTTCGATTTCGACATGAGCGGGCTGGTCAACGCACATTACGCGGGGCCGGCCCCCGGCCTGCCCATCGATGATGTCACAGAACGCTATTTCCTGGGATTCTGTGATCCGGACGCCGACTGGGAGCAGCTGTTCGGAGAATTCCTGAACCATCAGCAGGAGATTCTGGCCCTGACCGGAGCAATACCTGACCTGGACAAAAACAGCGCCCGGTCCAGCCGGCGTTTTCTCGTAAAATTTTTTGAAACCCTGCAGTACGAGCCTTTGAGAACAGGCCAGGTTATCGAGCACTGCCAGCCCTGGCCGCCCGGCCCGGATGATCATACGAGCCCACGGGACTGAGAATGAAAAAAGCACTTATCTGCTTGCTGGTCACCGCGTTTTTTCTTGCCGGATGCGCCACACCTCAGCAATTTGAGAGGGATGACTTCTGTGCTGCCGGCACCACGCTGCTCGACGCGCATTTTGATGGTGGACAACTTGGTGATTGCACCATTTCCGAGACTGGTGATTTCGAGTTGACGCTGTTTCCCGAGGACGAACCGCCGATCAACAAATCCCCCTGGTATGCCTACCGGGTCAGCGGCCAGCCCGGTGACCAGGTGACTATCAGGATGAAATTCCATAACGGATACGCCCGGTACTGGCCGAAGACCAGTCTCGACGGCAATCAGTGGGCGCGTGTGCCCGCGGACACCGTGGCCAGGACAGCGGATGACGAAATGGTGGTAAACCTCCAACTGGAGCAGGCCAGGATATGGGTGGCCGGCCAGGAGGTCCTGGCCAGGGACTTTTACAGCCAGTGGATAGACCGGCTCGAGGCGCAACCGGGCGTGGATACACGCCTGGTCGGAAAAAGCGTCCAGGGTCGTCCCATCATCCTTGCTGAAACAGCGGACCGGCCGGAATTCATCCTGATGATGGGGCGTCAGCATCCGCCCGAGGTCACTGGTGCGATTGCGATGCAGAGCTTCATAGACACCGTCCTGGGCGATTCGGACCTGGCTCACCGGTTCCGGGAGCGTTTCAAGCTCGGCATCGTGCCGGTAATGAATCCGGACGGGGTCGCGGCCGGATACTGGCGTCACAATGTCAATGGCGTGGACGTCAACCGCGACTGGGGTCCATTCACCCAGCCCGAATCAAGCTCAGTTATCCGGTGGGTGCAGCAGCAGGAAACCGAGGGGCGGACGCTGCAACTGATGCTGGATTTCCACTCGACCTTCGAAGACCTGTTCTATACGCAACCCGTCTCCGAAGACCCGCCTGATTTTGCATCCATCTGGCTGGGCGCCTCGGCGCAACGTCTGCCGGACTTTCCGTTCAAGCACGCCGCCAACCCGGTCTCTGAGCAGCCCAATGCCAAGAATTACTTTTACAAGAGCCGGGGCATTCCCGCGGTCACTTACGAAAGCGGCGATGAAACCACGCGGGAGATGCTTGAATATTCCGCGACCATTTTTGCCGAGGAAATGATGAAGGTGATGCTGGCCACCTCGCCCTGAAGCAGAGAACCCCTCGTTATCGCCGGTTACCGCCGGCGAAGCACCCGGCCCGGGCGCTTACCGGTCATCTCGCCGTTCAGCAGTGCGGCCCGCCCGTTGACGAATACGTGGTGAACACCTTCGGACATCTGGTGCGGGTTGCTGAACGTGGCGCGATCGATGACCGCGCCGGGGTCCAGGACCGCGATATCCGCATACGAACCGACGTTAACCCGGCCACGATCCTTCAGGCCGATCCGGTCCGCCGGCATCCGGCTCATCTTGTGAATGGCCTCGGAAAAATCGAGCACGCCGTCCTGGCGGACGTAGCGGCCCAGCACCCGGGCGAAGCTGCCGTAGTTCCTGGGATGGGGCATGTCCTCGGCCGGCATGTGAATGCCGCCGTCAGAGGCGATCATGGTCTTCGGATGCTGCATGATGCGGATAACGTCCGC
>JARFQZ010000117.1 GCA_029287515.1 Lysobacterales bacterium | reverse complement strand
GACACAAAACTTCTCAGCCCGGAGTCGCAGCGCTCCATTTCCTGGCAGATCAGGCCGTAGGAAACCGAGTTCAGCCCGGCGCAACCGTAACCCTCGAGGCTGGAGCCCAGCAATCCCATTTCGGCAATCTCCGGCACAAGTTCGTGAGGAAACGTGGCGTTGTCGAAATGTTCTGCAATCACCGGCATGGCCCGCTCATCGACAAAGCGCGCCACGCTCTCTTTTATCATCAGTTCTTCTTCGCTGAGCAGCGATGCGACATCGTACAGATCGAAAGGATTCAGTTTGGCCATCTGGCGCTCCGGACATTGGGTCTGGCAAAAGCGGCTATTTTACCTCGTTGGCCACCCCGGTGGGAACGTGAGCTGAAGTGACATGAACTTTGGCCGACTCGATGTGTACCTGCTGGTCGTCGAAAAAGATGTCGGCACCGAACGTTTTTAGGAATTCGCCTTTTGAACGGCCACCCAGGAACAGGGCCTCGTCGATCCGGATACCCCACTCCCTCAGGGTCAGCACAACCCGTTTATGGGCAGGCGCCGAGCGCGCCGTAACCAGCGCGGTCCGGATGGGATTGCCCTCGATCGGGTATGCCGACTGGATTTTATGCAAAGCTTCCAACACCGGCTTGAACGGCCCGCCGGAAAGGGGTTGGGCGGCTGCTTCGCGTTCACTGTCCGAAAATGCTTCCAGCCCGCTCTCCTGGAAAACACGTTCAGCCTCGTCACCGAATATCACCGCGTCGCCATCGAATGCAATCCTCAACTGCCCGCTGTCCCTGTCACTGGACCTGCCCGGCAAAATGGTTGCGGCTGCATAGCCTTTCTCCAGTGCCTTGCGCACATCGCCTGCATTGGTCGACAGCAGCAGGTCAGCGTCATAGGCTTCCATATACTTGTAGGGGCTTTCACCCCCGGTGAACGCCGCACGCTCGATGTTCAGCCCGTAGTGTTCGATGGTATTGAAAATCCGCAAGCCGGTATCGGCGCTGTTCCTGGACAGCAGGATCACCTCGACGCCGGGATGATCCACCTCGTCTTCGTTCAACGCCAACAGTTTCCTGACCAGGGGAAACGCCACGCCCGGCTTCAGATGCTGGTCTTCGTTTTTCATCTGGTAGTCGGCATACGCCTGCAAGCCTTCAGCTTCGAAAATGGCGTGGCTCTGGCCCAGGTCGAACAATGCCCGCGAGGAGATTCCGATCACCAATATTTCTGGTTCTTTCATCACTCAAATTGTACGCTATGAAACAGGAGACATGGAAAATGCGAAAAACAATCCTGTTGTCCGGTTTGCTCGCTGTGTCATCGCCCATGGCGCAGGAATCGGATGCGACTGAGCTGGTCCGCAAGGCCATGGACCACTGGCGTGGCCTGACATCACACTCCAGCATGACCATGACCATCCATCGCCCCGATTGGGAACGAAAGATGACGATGGAGTCCTGGAGCAAGGGCGACAAACTGTCGCTGGTCAGGGTCATCGAACCCAGGAAAGACGCAGGTAACGGGACACTGCTCAACGACAACAACATGTGGACCTACACACCGAAGATTAACCGTATCATCAAGGTGCCTTCCTCGATGATGTCGCAAAGCTGGATGGGCAGTGATTTCTCGAACAAGGACATCAGTAAATCCACTGATATTATCGACCAGTATGACCACGAACTGACCCTTACCGAACAAAAGGACGGTCACGTGCATTACACCATCACTTCGATCCCCCACGAGGAAGCCGCCGTGGTGTGGGGCAAGGAGGTTTTCGTCATCAGGGACGATTACGTGATGATGGAGCAGCAGTTCTGGGACCAGGACGGCGTGATGGTGAAATCACTCGAAACACTCGAAGTGGAGGATATGGGCGGGCGGACCGTGGCGAAAACCATGCGGATGTCTAAGGCTGATACACCGGATGAATGGACCCAGATGACGGTCCACTCCGTCGAGTTCGATATTGAACTGCAGGCCAATATGTTCACCCTGTCCAACCTGAGGAATCCCAGGCAGTGACACTCAGCCTGCGCATGGCGTGGCGCAACCTTTGGCGGCATAAACGCCGCACCTGGCTCACGGCAACGGCGATGATTTTCTCGAATGTCCTGCTGATCTTCATGATCTCCCTGCAACTGGGTTCCTACGACATGATGATCAACAACACATTGCAGGCCTTCAGCGGCCACTTGCAGGTGCAGCAGGCAGGCTACAACGACAACCCGAAACTGCGGACCAGCATACCCAATGCACAAGCGCTTGCGGACAGGGCCAGGCAGGCATTGCCCGGATTCCGGGTAACGGCCCGCGCCGCAGCCTTCGCCCTGGCTTCCAGCGAACAACGCTCCTTCGGCATCCAGGTCACCGGCGTTCAGCCGGAGTTCGAACCGGGCGTTTCCACTCTGCCAGGCCTGGTTTCCGAGGGCCGGTTTTTGCAGGATCCCGATGCCGCTGAAATCGTGATTGGCAGTGTTATGGCGAGAAACCTGAAAGTCGAAACCGGAGATGAACTGACCCTGCTGGGCAGCGGCCGTGACGGCTCTTTTGCCGCGGGCGTGGTGACTGTCATAGGCATTTTCGATAGCGGGTCCAATGACATGGATCGCAGTTTTGCGGAAGTCCCGCTGAATTACTTCCAGGAAACCTTCGCAATGGACGGTCACGGCAGCAGCATCGCCGTGTCGGTCGACAACCTGGAACAGATTCCGGCTGCGGTGACCGCCATGGAAAATCTCGTGAGAGATGGAAACGGGTTGGTTGTGCTGGACTGGAACGCCCTTCACCCTGGATTGCAGCAGGCGATCAAGGCGGATTTTGCGAGCGCCTGGTTCATGTACGGTGTACTGATCGTCCTGGTCGCGTTCAGCGTACTGAACACCCAGTTGATGTCGGTGCTCGAGCGCACCAGGGAGTTCGGTGTAATCACAGCCCTGGGAATCAAGCCCGGCAAACTTGCCTCACTGGTGATGCTGGAAACCGTCCTGATGTCAGCGATTGGCCTGGTCATCGGGGTCTTTTTGGGCACGCTGGTCGCCCTGTACTTCAACACGAACGGATTTTCCTATCCTGGAATGGAGGAAGCCGCCGAGCGCTTCAACCTTCCCGGTGACGTGTATCCGAGCGTTTCAGCCATTGCGTTGCTGCTCGGACCGGTCGTGGTTTTCATGTTCTGCCTGCTGGCTTCCATTTATCCGGCCCTTCGCTTGTTCCGGCTCAGGCCGGTCGAGGCCATGAGGGCGGTGTAATGGCCGGCCCCAGTCATCTGCCGCTCGGCGCCATGTCGGTGCTTGCCTGGCGTAACCTCTGGCGCAATCACCGCCGCACGGTGATCATGCTGCTTGCCATTGCCATCGGCGTATGGGCGATGATTTTCATGACCGCGCTGATGCGGGGCATGGTCGACCAGATGATCAAGGATGGCATCGACGCGTTACCCGGCCTGGTCCAGGTACACCACCCCGATTTCCGCGACGACCCCAGCATCGATCACCGCATACCCGAACCGGGTCCTCAGCTTCGCAAAGATCTCGAAGCATCCGGGGTGACCGGCTGGACTGCCCGCGTGCGGGTTCCCGCGATGATTTCCAGCGAGCGGAACAGCCGCGGGGTGACGCTGTTGGGCGTGGACCCCCGGGGAGAGATCGCGCTGGGATTCGATCCGGAAAGTATCGTCGAGGGCCGTTTTCTCGAATCGAGAGACGACAATGGCCTGGTGGTTGGCCGCAAATTGCTGGAACGGCTGGAGACCCGGCTGGGCAAACGGGTGGTGGTCATGAGCCAGGACCCTGAAAACAATATCGCAGACCGCGGTTTCCGCGTCGTTGGTGTTTACCGGGCCAAGCTGAGCGGCCTCGAAGAATCATTTGTCTACGGCGGACTGGAGACCGTGCAGGCGCTGCTGGGAGTTCCGGGGGAAGTTTCTGAAATCGCAATTACAGGTGAAGACTATCGCCAGGTCGACCCCCTGTATCGACAGGTTTCCGGTGTTTTCGGAACAGACCCGGAAATTCTGCAGTGGACGGAACTGGACACTTACCTCGGCATGATGCTGAAGATGATGGACGGGTTCGTGCTGGTCTGGCTGGTGGTTATTTTCCTGGCTTTGAGTTTCGGCCTGGTGAACACGCTGATGATGGCCGTGTTCGAACGCGTCCGTGAAATCGGACTGATGCAGGCCCTGGGTATGAAACCATCGACGATTCTTTACCAGATCCTGCTGGAGTCACTGATGCTGCTGGCCCTGGGACTGCTGATCGGAAATATTCTGGCCATCGCGACGATTTTACCCGTACGGGACGGAATTGATATTTCATCGGTGGCCGAAGGCATGGAAATGATGGGTGTATCCAGCGTGCTGTACCCGGCGTTGAAGCTGAAGGATTTGCTGATGGCCAACGCGGTCGTTATCGTCCTCGGAATTCTGACCAGCCTCATGCCTGCCTGGCGGGCATCCCAGTACCGGCCCGTTGAGGCCATCGCGAAGACCTGAGAAGACCTGAAAGGAGCAACATGGCTGAAATCAAGTGCGTCGAACTCTGTAAGAATTACCAGCAAGGTGATGCGGTGATCAAGGCCCTGGACCACGTAACCCTGGAAATCCGGCAGGGTTCATTCATGTGCCTGTCAGGCCCTTCCGGTTCGGGTAAAACAACTCTGCTGAACATGATTGGTGGCCTGGATGAGCTCGACAGCGGAGCCATCAGCATTGATGGCGAGCGCGTGGACCAGCTGGGTAAAAGCGCCCTGGCGGATCTCCGCTTGCATCACATTGGTTTCGTTTTCCAGGCCTACAACCTGATCCCGGTGCTAACCGCCCGGGAAAATGTCGAATTCGTGATGCAGGTCCAGGGCGTTCCGCCCGGGGAAAGGAAGCGAAAAGCAATGGACATACTCCGCGAAGTGGGGCTGGAAGGCATGGAGCATCGCCGGCCCGCTGAACTGTCCGGCGGTCAGCAACAACGGGTTGCCGTCGCCCGCGCCATTGTCAGCCAGCCAAAACTGGTGCTGGCTGATGAACCCACGGCCAATCTCGATTCCCACTCGGCTGCGCACTTAATGCAACTGTTCTGCGAGCTGAATCAGGCACACGGTGTGACTTTCCTGATCTCCACCCACGACGAGCGCGTGATGCGCTATGCCAAACGGCTGATCAGGATGCAGGACGGAAAAGTAATTGACGACAGGGAACAGGTACCCTCCTGAGATGAACCGGACCCGTCGCATCTTGAGCAAGTGGCTGTGCGCCTTGCTGATTGTGGCGCTCCCGCCGTCCGCCGGCGCCGAATCAACTGACTGGACTTTTGGCGGACATCTCAAGTACCGGTTCACATTTACAGACTATCCCGGAAACAGCGTGTTTCGGGAAGTCCTGGGATCGAACTCCTTGAACAACAGCTTCGAAACGCGGCTGAAATTCGGTGGACGAAACGACAAGTGGGATTTCAAAGCGGATTACCAGGGCATCTTCATTCATTCCGAAACCCTGAAGCTGTTCGACAGCCTTCCAGCGTCACCGGCCCCGGTTAACCGCGTCATCAACGACGATCGACGCTGGTGGGATTTGACCTGGTCCGTCGGGGACGATGAAAAAAACGCCCTGGTCCACCGCCTGGACCGCCTCAATGTCGGTTACACAAGCGATCAAACCGCCTGGCGATTTGGGCGCCAGGCGATCAGCTGGGGCAACGGCATGATTTTTACGCCGATGGACGTGTTCAATCCCTTTGACCCGGCCGCCGTGGACAAGGAGTATAAAACCGGTGACGACATGCTTTACGGTCAGTACCTGTTCGATAGCGGCAATGATCTGCAGGGTGTAGCTATTGTCCGGCGAAATCCAATCACGGGAAATGTCGAATCCGACCAGTCATCCCTTGCTTTCAAATACCACGGTTTTCTGGGCCTGAACGAGATAGACCTGCTGGCTGCGCAGCACTACGGCGACCAGATATTGGGAGTGGGTGGTATTGCGAATATGGGTGGCGCCGTGGTGCGGGGTGATCTGACCTGGACACATACTGACCTGGACAATGTAATTTCTGCCGTGACCAGCCTGAGCTATTCCTGGACCTGGGGCGGACGGAACGTCAGTGGGATCCTCGAGTACTATTACAACGGATTCGGTCAGAAAAATAGCCGCTATTCCCTGCAGGAACTGTTACAAAACCCGGACCTTCTCAGGCGCCTGGAACGTGGCGAGCTGTTTACACTGGCCCGCCACTATGTCGCGGCCTCGGCATCAGTCGAAATGACTCCTCTGCTAGTGCTCATCCCCAACCTGTTCGTAAACCTCGAGGACCCCTCCGCCCTGGCCCAGCTGGTGGTTCAGTATGACTGGAAACAGAACCTCCTCGTGCTGGCCGCTCTGAACCTCCCGGTGGGTCCGGACGGCAGCGAATATGGAGGGATCGAGGCTTCTGCAGACGGGTTATACTTCTCGACAGGCCCGAGCGTGTTTGCCCAGCTGGCCTGGTACTTCTGAACGAGGAAACAGTGAAACCATGAATGATTTGACCGCCATCCAGGCCAGGGTCCTGGGCTGCCTGATTGAGAAAAAGGAAACCACGCCCGACCAGTACCCGCTGACGCTGAACGCGCTGAAGAATGCCTGCAACCAGAAAACGGCGCGAAGTCCCGTGACCTCCTACAAAGAGGGAGAAATCGGGCACACGCTCAGGGAACTGGAATCCCTGGGCCTGGTGCGCGAAGCCTGGGGCGCCAGGGTCGCAAAATATGAACACACGGCCGACAAGGCCATGGGCATTCACAGCAAAGGCCTGGCATTACTGTGCCCGCTGATGCTGCGTGGGCCGCAAACCCTGGGTGAACTCAGGACCAACGCCCACCGCCTGTATGATTTCGACGACCTGGAAGATGTGCAGTACATGCTGCAGCGACTGACCGATCATGAACCGCCGCTGGTTATGACCCTGCCGCGCCAGCCGGGACAGAAAGAAGCCCGGTTTGCGCACCTGCTCTGCGGCGAGCCCGACGTTCCCGAAGAAGGCCCCTGGGCCTCCACTGGCGGCGAAGACAGCGTGCTGGCCGCGAGGGTCGACTCGCTGGAAGCAGAGGTCATCAACCTCAGGCAGGAAATCGAAAATCTGAAGAAGCAGTATTAGCCTTATTTCCGGGCGAATCGCGACAGGATTTGCCGGCACTGCGAATAGTATGCGCTGCCAAACAGGTTCAGATGATTCAGTAAGTGGTAGAGCTGGTACAGGGGCAGACGGTCAGCATGACCGGGTTCCAGCGGCCAGGCCTCTTCATATGCGGAATAGAACGCCGGTGTAAACCCACCGAACAACCGGGTCATTGCGAGATCCGCTTCCCGGTGCCCGTAGTAAACAGCGGGGTCTATCAGGCAGGGCTTGCCCTGGTCATCGACCATGTAATTCCCGCCCCACAAGTCACCATGTAACAGACCGGGGGGGTCCGGCGCTGCTGCCAGCAGTTCCGCAATACGGTTTTCACCATTTTCCAGCAGACTCCGCAGTTCGCTGCCATGCCCATTCTCTTCCGCCATTTCCGCCTGGAACCGAAGACGCCGTTCCAGGAAAAATCCGGCCCAGTCATCTCCTTCTCCTACCGGCGTATTGGGCTGGGCCGTTGAGCCGATGAAATTGTCGCTCGCAAATCCAAAGTAAGGGCCCTGGTGGCCATGAAGCCGGGCAAATTGCCGTCCGAAGGCTTCGAAAAAATCCGGCCGCTTCGGACCGGAAACAATGGCCTCTAGAACCAGCTCACCGTCACCGACCAGCAGCACTTCGGGTATACGGATGGCGTCTGCGGCAGCGAGCGCTGAAAGCCCTTCTGCTTCGCACGCGAACATTCCTGGCAACCCTTCAGCGGTTTTAATGAAAACACGGTAACCGTCGGCAAACGTGGCGATGCGCGCCTGCGCGATGCACCCACCACCGACGGGCTGCAGGTTGACGGGGTCACCCCTGCCCAGTTGATTGAGAATTTCGGGATTCATCAAAGCCGGCGCAAGAGATTTCCGCAGGAATCCTCCAGGATATCGATGACCTGGTGAAAACCGCTCTCGCCCCCGTAGTAGGGGTCCGGAACTTCGGGTACCTCGTGCTTTTCACAGTAATCGATCATCCGCACCACCCGGGCCCTCGAACCGGGATTCAGCGCTTCCACGTCCCGGTAATTGTCCTCGTCCATCGTGACGATCAGGTCGAAACGGTCGAAATCAAGCAATTCGATCCGCCGGGCCCGGCTTGCCAGTTCGTAGCCCCGGCCAGTGGCCGCAGCCCGCATCCGCGGATCGGCCCGCTCCCCCTGGTGGTATCCGATGGTTCCGGCGGAATCGACTTCGAACTCGGCATCCCTGCCCGCATCAAAGACAAGTTTCCGGAACACGCCCTCGGCGGTGGGCGATCGGCAAATGTTGCCCATGCATACAAATAACACTGATACCATTTTATTTCCTTATATTTTTCATGTAGATATAAACATATCATATTAAATTAGTTTCAGTTGAAGTTCAGATATTGATACTCAAGTGATACTCAGAACCGATTTTAAATCTTGCCAAAATAAATCGCCTGCCCAAACCAGACAAGTACCCGAGTTTACATGCTGACCGCGATGGGTTGTATCTCAAGTACGCTCCTACCGGCCGCAAGACATGGGTCTTTCGCAGCCGCGAAGGTGGCAAGTGGACTGTGCAAAAGATTGGCGATTTTCCGAGCATCAAAATTGAGGTTGCCCGCGCCCGCGTGGCTACCCTTGTTAATCGAGAGTTCACCGCTCCGCCTACACGCGACCTCGTGGATGAGTTCTGGAGTAAACGAATCGAGAGACGATATAGGCAAACCAGGAACGTCAAGGTCTATTCCGCCCGACTCAAAGACAAATTTGGAAATCAGCCGGTAGATGAACTTAGTACGCACAGCCTTGTGGACGACCTCAAATCCTATGCCAAGGACACGCCAGTTGCTGCCAACCGCTGCAATGCGAACACTGAACATATTAACGGCGATGTGCTGAAGATTCCGAACACCAAGTCCAAGAGACCCCATTGGGTCCATATCACGCCATCCTTGCGCATTCAGTTTGGAGATTACAGCGGCAGACTGTTCAAACCTGTATCGCCCACGGCCGTCCAGGCGCGCCTGAGGCGGATGCAAAGTCGTTGGCCGCCTCATGACCTTCGCCGTACTTTTGCAACGATCAGCGAAGATCTGATTGGGTGCAGTAAAAACCCATTTGAAGCGCCTAAGCCGTATTGTTTTCTTTTATTCGCGGGAGGCCACGGATGGAAAGCGGCGCATCGAGAAAGAACAAGTACGCAAGGATTCGGCCCTGATGGCAAGTAGTGACATAATTCCATGTCATTTCCCTTTACTCTAAGACTTTTCTAGAGTATCCGTTATGATTGGCCTACGCATGTTGGTCTGAATTTGCTGGATAGGTCATGCGCCAGAGCGGTGCAATAAGTGCATTTTTTGCACGCTTTTGAAACACAAGTAATGTCAGAGTCGTGCGATAGTCAGGTTCGCTGATAGGCCGGGTGCATGCATTATGACCTCCGAGTGTCTGACTGCTTCGTGGCATGAAACTTGAATTAAATAACTCCGAGGTCTCGATCTTAGGGAGCTTTTAAATCAATCAAACATTCAGAGGAGTGAGATTATGAGTTTGCCCAGAGTTGCTACATCTATATACGCAATCTTTCTGGCTTGTGCCTGCATGCTCGTGGCGAGCAATTTGATGGCAGCGTCTGAAAATGGGCCATTCATAGTGGTCATCGGTGCGCCAGCAGCGGGGAAGTCGGAGAGCAGCGAGATGATGTCTGAAATGTACAACATTCCCTCGATCGACGTGCGTCAAGAACTACTGGAGGCTGTGGAACTGGAGGCGCGTCAGTCCGGCTCCGTCTATTCTTTACGGAATAGCACGCGCCACGCGGTGCAAAACAATCGGCGGAAAGCTAAGAAGGCAGCCTTAGACAAGCTCGAAGCGGGAGAGCTGGTTTCAGACGATTCTCTCAACGCGTTGGTTGCGTCGAATATCTTCGATCCGAAGAGCTCAGGTGGGTTTGTTCTCGATGGCTATCCGATGACTGTGGCTCAGGCCGAATTCCTGGATTCGATCGTCGAGGTGAAACAGATGGTCCCCCTCAAGGTGTTGTACCTCAATGTACCGGACGAAGTCGCGTTGCAGCGAATGAAAGAGCGAGGGCGCGTGGATGACAAATACGGTTTCGCCGAAAAGCGGCTTGAATCATTTCGATCTATGATCGGGCCATTGCTGGATTACTATGGCGAAGAGGCGGTAATCGAAATCGATGGTACGCAAAGCCAGTCAGATATTGCTGCCGCCATTTCTAAATTCATTGAGGGTTAACCATGCTGCGCATCACTCAAATGCACACGGCAGTGGATGGAAGTTGATGCACTAACCATTGCCGGCGAAATGCTGGCGGGGCTTGGGCTGTTTTTCATCGGTATCCAGCATCTGTCCGGTCATCTAAGAGAGATGACGGGCAGAAAATTCAGGATGATGATTAAAGGGGCTACGCGCAGCCCCTTTATCTCTGCTGCCGCCGGGGCCCTCCTTGGCGCAACCATGCAGACCGGTAGCGCGATTACCTTCATCCTGGTCAGCATGGTTTCAGCTGGGATGATTACCGTCGATAGGTCCCTGCCTGTGAGATTGGGCGCTGCGGTTGGCACATCGACAATGGTGTTCGTGGCCACCCTGGACATTCAGCTATTTATACTGTTCCTGCTGGGTGTTTCCGGTGTACTAATTGCCCAATTGCGCTCGCCGAAACCGATTCTGGGTGTCTTCTTTGGTGGTGGGCTGATGTTTTTCGGCCTGCAGATGGTGGGGGGGAGCGCCTCCGCGCTAACAGATCTGGCGTGGTTTCACGACATGATCATTGGGGTTGATCACGTCCCCCTTGCTGCTTTCTTATTGGGCGCGGTGCTCAGTATTATTGTGCAATCACCGCAGTCAGTAGCGATTCTGGCCATCGCGCTGACTGGCGCCGAGGTGCTTAACTCCTGGACAACCATTGCAATCATCTACGGAAGTAATTTCGGCGGCGGCCTGAGTACCTACCTGCTCTCGGCTGGGTTTAAGGGTACGTCCCGGCAGATCATGATTTTTCAGACCCTGTTCAACGTGCTGACCGGGTCTGTGTTGCTCCTCCTCTTTTACGCCGAACGCCTGAGCGGTGCCCCCTTGGTGCACGCATTGGTCATGTCACTCGCCCTGCCGTTGGAACAGCAGTTAGCTGTTGTCTACCTGATCTTCAACGTGTTTGGCGCGGTCATGATGTTCGTGCTTCGCCGTCCGATCCTTGACTGGATAGAGAAACGTTGGCCGCCTTCGGCGGAGGAAGAGATTGCCCGTTTGAGATTTCTGAAGGATCATGTCATGGATGAGCCTGCTCTGGCGCTTGAGTTGGCCGAAAAGGAGCAGTTGCGTTTTGTTGGACTGCTGCAGGACAACATAGATGCAGTGAGGCTGGAGGAGGACGATGAAGGGGCGGCCCGAAGCGACCCAGCCGAGGTCCTTTCCTGCCTGCATGAGGCGCTTGAAAATGCCCTGAAGGAGTTGAGCTATCGGGTTGGCGTCGGGGGATCAGAACAGATGATCTCGCTGGCCAACAGGAATCAGATTTTGGGCTCTCTTCAGCAAAGCCTGGCAGAATTCTGCGATTCGGTTCGCGCCATTCGCAATAGCGAAGCTCTGGCACCCCTGGGTTCCATTTTTCTCGAGTCGGTTGATGCCCTGCTTGGAGTGACCATCGATGGTGTTCAATCGGGTAAGCGAGCCGATTTGGAGCAAATCTGGCAAGCCAGCCACAGCCGTAGTGAACAGATGCGAAAAGTCAGGGCACGTAGTCTAGCTGGTGACACCGCCCTAGCAGAGGACGAGCGCCTTGACCTGATCAGTCTGACCAATGGTCTGGAGCGAACCATTTGGCTGTTGCATGAATACATCGGTGAACTGAGGGAGAGAGCTGAGCAGGATCATTCGCATGTCGCGCCAACTTGAAGCCGAAAACACCCGGCTCAAATGAGCCGTGGCTAAGCTACCCTTAGTCACGCAAATAGTGCACGATAACGATTGAGTCCCAGCAAATCTCGGGCATTGGAGACTCGGGAGTCGGTAACCAGGTCGTTGGCACTGTCAAAAGATGGCAGTGTCTATTTGTTGCTCGATACTCTGGATGTGCTCAGAATTGATCTAAGCTAACGAACGATCAGTCAGATATTACAGGTCCGCAACGGCCGAGCGAATAACTTCAGCCACCTTCCGCAGGTTGGCGCTGTCAATGCCTGCAATGAAAGGCCCCGAATGTTCGATTGCCGATACGGCGCTCCCGGATAGGTCGATGACATCTCCACCCGCCGCCCTGACGAGTAACAATCCGGCGGCCAGATCGAAAGGGTCTGCCGGTTTTCCATGCCATAGATTGACATAGGTGCATGTGCCTTTCGCTGCGTCGAGCATCGACCAGACCGGTGACCCGCCGCTGGATTTGACCAACTGGATGTTGCCCGCCTCCCAGTTATCGGCCAATGCCGCGACAGCCGAACCCATTTGCCGGCACGGATGCAGATTAACCAGCAAGCCAGCTTCAGCAGACAACGGCAGCGGCAGGTCATAGCCCTGGCTTGGTTCGTCAGCCAGTCCGAGCTGCAGCAACCGTGCACTGACACGGCGCCCAGCATACGCGATCTCTCCGGTTGCCGGGTTCGCGACAAATGCAAGGTCTGCCTCGCCCTGACGAAACAGCGCCAGCGTCGTCGTAAAGGTTTCGGCGCGGTTAACGAACGACCAGGTGCCGTCGATCGGGTCGATAGCAAGAGAAATGCCCTGATGGTCGATTTCGCCGCCGAG
>JARFQZ010000110.1 GCA_029287515.1 Lysobacterales bacterium | reverse complement strand
GGTGGTCGGATTTGACGATATCCGCTACGCTGCAATTCTTGATCCGCCCCTGACTACCATTCACCAACCCGCCCACTTGATCGGAGAGCGCGTCATGCGCCGGCTGTTCAGGGAAATTGAAGAAGGAAGAAGCGTCAATACAGAGCCCGAAATCGTCCCGCACAAACTCGTCATCAGGGAATCGGTAGCCCCTCCCCCCCCGAACCGTTGATTAACCGTACCTGGTTTGCAGGTATCGATACACTGCCCGCAGGCTCAGCGCTTCGCCACCCTGCGGCCGCCCCGGCCGGTCACTCTGGTTCCACGCGAACGTATCGATGTGAACCCAGGGAATGTCCGGCTCGACGAAATGCTCGAGAAAAAGCGCCGCCGTGATACAGCCGCCGTAGGAACTCTTGCCGCTGTTGTTGATATCCGCTATCGGGCTCTCGATCAGTTTCCGGTAAGGCTGGAACAACGGCATGACCCACATCGGGTCTTCGACTTCTTCACCGGCCTGCCGAATTTGTTGCGCCACCTCGTCCCGGTTACTGAACACCGGCATCAGATCGGGGCCTAACGCGATCCTGGCCGCACCGGTCAGGGTTGCGAAATCAATCACCAGGTCCGGTGAAGATTCACAGGCAAGGGCCAGCGCGTCGGACAACACGACGCGCCCCTCCGCATCGGTATTGCCAATCTCCACCGAGAGGCCTTTACGGGTCGGAATGATGTCTCCGGGCCGGTAAGCGTTGCCGGAAACAGAATTTTCTACCGCCGAAATAAGCACCTTCACCCGGACAGGCAAACGGTTTTCCATCATCAGCCGGGCGAGTGCGAGCGCATGCGCGGCGCCACCCATGTCTTTTTTCATCAAGGCCATGCCGGCGGCCGATTTCAGGTCCAGGCCACCCGTGTCGAAACAGACGCCTTTGCCCACCAGCACCACCAGCGGAGCATCTTCCTCGCCCCAGTTCATCTCGATCAGGCGGGGCTCCCGGGTGGAAGCACGGCCCACGGCATGAATGGCTGGAAAATTGCCCGTCAGCAAATCCTCACCGGCGACAATGTGCGTCTGCGCCTGGAACCGGTCGGCTTCTTTAACGACAGCATCGGCCAGCTGGGAAGGGCCCATGTGTTCGGTCGGTGTATTGACCAGGTCCCTGACCAGGCACTGCGCCGCATGCAAAGACCTGACTGCTTCATCCACGTCTGCGTCCAGCACGAGTGACGGCGCCGGTTTTTCATTGCCCTTGTACCGGTCAAACTTGTAGAGCGCCAGCCCCCAACCAAGGCAGGCCTGGATGCGATCCCCGCGCGACCAGTCTGATTCCAGGCGATAGATTCCCGGAGGCAGGCGATTGGCATGACTGGAAAGGCTGTAGAGAAAACCCGAGTCCTTCACGCCAACCAGGTAAGCCTCCAGTTCACCATTGGCCCCCGGTAAACCGCATGACTGGCCTGCGGTTGCGGTAAAGCCCGAGTTCTCCACCCATTGCAGGTGAGCCGGGGAAGCTGAAGCCTTCCACACTTCAAAACGCCCCTTGTTTACGGGCAACAGCGGGACAGCTTGCTGGTCATCCTTCAGTTGTTGATTCGACAGGTAACACACGATGCTGATCACTCTTCATAAACGTGCATGGAGCATAAATCAGATTCTACGGCATTGCATCGTTCAGTCCAGCCGGACGACGTAATCGTTACCCTGGCGGCGCACCTCGAGAAACAGGCTCCCGCGCACCGACTTGATAACATCCTCGAATTCGTCCAGGTCCTGGATGCTCATGCGGTTGCAACCGGTGACGATGTCCCCCGGGCGCAGCCCCCGGCGCGCCAGCTGGGTCTCCGGTTCCAGGCTGGACAGAAGCACGCCCCTGATCCGGGTTGTGCGCTGCTTTAACGGCAACTCCTCGAACCGGCCACCGGCAAGCCTGCGGTCAACCTGCTCACCGTCAACCGACCTGAGCTCTTCGACCTCGACCTTCAGGGTTTTCTCCCGGCCGTCCCTGAGAATTTCCAACTCCAGTTTTTCACCGACCGGGAACTGGCCTTCATAATTATGGAATTCCTGTGCATTTCTGGCTGAGTACCCGGCGATGGAGAGTATGACGTCACCGGCCCTCAGACCCGCCTTGTCGGCACCTGATTTTTCCGCAACTTCGGCCACCAGCACACCCCGGCCCTTTTCCAGGTCGAACGCACCGGCCAGTTCGCCGGTCAGGTCCTGCACCGAGATACCCAGCGTACCCCGACGTACTTCACCAAACTCCGCCAGCTGATTCATCACGTAGCGGGCCATTGCAGAAGGAATCGCAAACCCGATGCCCACATTGCCCCCGCTTGGTGTGAAAATCGCGCTGTTGATGCCCACCAGGTCTCCCCTCAGGTTGATCAGGGCACCACCCGAATTACCCGGGTTGATCGATGCATCGGTTTGAATGAAATTCTGGAACTCGAGCCCGCGAATGCCTGCCCGTCCCAGAGCGCTCACGATTCCGGAGGTGACGGTTTGCCCCAACCCGAATGGATTACCGACCGCGACCACGAAATCCCCAACTCTCAGCTTGCTTGAATCGGCAAAAGGAATCGCCTGTAAATCTTCTGCCGGGATTCGGACCATTGCCAGGTCCGTGTCGCGGTCTGCGCCGATCAATTCCGCGTCGAAACTCCGCCCGTCCGAGAGCGTGACAGAGATGTCGTCCGCACCGGCAATAACGTGGAAATTGGTCAGGACATATCCCTTGCTTCCATCGACGATCACCCCCGAACCCAGGCTCTGTGAAATGCGTTCCCGGGGGCGGTCCGGTATGTTGAAGAAACGCCTGAAAAACGGGTCTTCCATCAGCGGACTGCGCACACGAACCCGGGTCTGCGTATAAATATTGACCACTGAAGGCGTGACTTTTTCCAATACCGGCGCAAGCGAAGGTAATGGCTCACCATCTGCCGAAGCGGGAAGCGCGGCAAAGGAAATTTCTGCCGCCATGATCAGCAGGGCCAGTGAAAACAGCCTGATTTGCTGTTTGAATGAAAAATGCACGATGTCGTCTCCCGGGCGTATACTACTTGCCATTTGTATTAAAACCGGATATATAGCAATAAAATTGAAATAAAAGCACAATATATTGTGTCGCAGGATGGACAGGGACCTCCAACAACAAGTACTCAGAACAGACGTCGCCGGCATGCCGCTTGAATGGATCGGCTACCAGGATGCCGTCCGGCTCATTTTCCTGGGACAGGTAAGTTATTCGCTGGGCCGGACTTTGTACCGCATACACGGCGGTATCAACGCCCGTTCCGGTGTCCAAAGCGTAATCGACGTCAACGCAATCATCGCCAGTTACGGTCACCATCCGCATACCCACCTGTTTTCGAAATCTTACACCCCGCCGTTGAGCAACAAGGCCCTGTTCCGGCGGGATCAGTCATTATGCCTGTATTGCGGCGAGCAATTTCCCAACGCCCTCTTGTCACGCGACCATGTCAAACCGCTGAGCCAGAACGGCCTGGACACCTGGGGTAACGTGGTGACCGCCTGCAAGCGATGCAACAATCACAAGGCCGGCAGAACACCGGAACAGGCCGGAATGGAACTGCTCGCCATTCCGTTTACCCCGACACACGCGGAGTATGTTTACCTTCAGGGCCGTCAGATCCTGGCTGACCAGATGGATTTCCTGCTGGCCCACTTCCCGCGCAACAGCCTGCTTCGAAAACGTGTAGAAGCCGGCCGCCAACTCCTGACCTGACTCGCCGACGCGAGACTCAGTATGTCCGCATAGCGGACTCATCAACGCCGTCGAGCGCAGCCGCCTTCCGCAGAATGCGGGAGCAGGGAAGAGAGACTCATCTTCTCAGGCTCTCAAACATCGCTGGCGCAGCATGCCGCCGAAAGACAGTTCATCGAACAAACGATTAAGTTTTGCTTCGTCGACCACGCTGCGCCCCAGCTCAGGAGAGGCGAGCGCTGATTCCACGCTTTTTTCGATGACGGTCAGTTTTTTTGCCAGCTCTGCAGCCTCCCGGTGATCAGTCAGCTTTTTCTGGAGCGATTTCGCACCGCGAATGCCCAGGTGCTGCACTTCGTCGAGGCGTTCGTAAAGCGTGTCCAGGCTTCCGAAATGCCCCAGCAGGGCCGAGGCTGACTTTGGCCCGACCCCCGGAACACCGGGAATGTTGTCAACCGAGTCACCGGTCAGGGCCAGGTAATCAGCCATCTGTTCCGGCATGACACCAAACTTTTCGGTCAGCTGTTTTGCGTTGAGTTTCTGGTTCCTGGAGAAATCCCACCAGTAATCCTGCTCGCCCACCAGTTGTGCGAGGTCTTTGTCGGAGGTCACCACGCAGATGGGGTGGCCCCTGGCCCGCCAGTACTCGGCCAGCGTTCCGATCAGGTCGTCGGCCTCGTAGCGGTCATCGGCATAGCATTGCAGACCCATGGCTTCCGCAACCGCCCGGGCCCAGGAAAACTGGCGTTTCAATTCTTCGGGGGCTGGGTCCCGGTTCGCCTTGTATTCCGGGTAGATCTCGTTGCGGTAACTCTTGGACAAAGACTCGTCGAAGGCCACGGCAACGTGCTCCGCACCCGTCTGCTCCAGCAGGTTGCACAGGAACCCGGAAAAACCATAGACCGCATTGGTCGGCTCACCCCGGCTGTTGACAAAATCATCCGGCATGGAAAACCAGGCGCGAAAAATGTACACACTGGCGTCGACAAGGTAAACGGAAGGTAAGGCCATCAACGATTACCGTGTTTCACTGGGATCGCGAGCGAATCGCTTCTTCATACAGGTCCATGTCAGGTGGCGCCACCTCCGTACCTGCATCCAGGGGTGTGCTGACCACGATGGCTCCGGACCCTTCTTCGCCACCATTATTGGCAAAGTAGAACAGGTCATTACCACGAATGGTGCCGATTCCCGGCTGGTTGAACACTTCCAGAGCGTTGGCCATCGGGCTGATGGATTCCACGATCGAACCGCTGACATTATCCAGGGCCAGGCGAACGACACGTTGCGGTTTAAACGCTCCCTGGACGACAAAAAGCTGGCCGGCCTGGTATTCAATTCCACGGGCCCCGGCCAGGTTGAGGGATTCCGGCCCACTGAGAAAGGCGGCCTGTTCTGCAAGGGGGTCAATCACCAGCACGCCCCTGGCTGCATCAGCTACAAACAGCCTGCTGTCATCTCCGACTACGGCCAGGTCGGTCAAGTCAACCAGGTCGGGGCCGGAAAAAAATGGCTCCAGCTGACTTCCTTCAGCAGCTTTCCGATAAATAGTCGATGTTTCCCGATCAATGACATAAGCGGTGCCGTTGTCCGAAACGGTCACGCTGCCAATTTCATGCGCGGATGAATCTGCAGGCAACCCGTAACGTCCAATGGGTTCCAGCGATTCGAGGTTGAACTCAACCAGCACGCCGCGATTTTCGTCGCTCCCGGAAACCCACAGCCGGTTTTTTTCTGAATCGACCGCAAGCCCGGCGACCGATCCAGGCCCTTTTTTACCACTTCCCCCGATAAGAACTTCAGACTCACCAGTATCCGACACGGCCAGGATTTCGCCTTTTTCCTTGGTGCCTACAAGGAACTTTTCGCGGCTTGAATCCCAGGCAATGGCAGCGTAGTCGGCCGGGTTGCCTTGCAGTGTGAAAACCGGCATTCCCGTGCCTGCGGGCTTACCGGCTTCAACCAGCAGATCATTGATGTATTCATAAGCCTCGGTGCCACGGATCTGTTCTGTTTCAGGCACCTTATTGAAGTTGAATGTCATACCCTCCTTCTGCATCTCCAGCATCAAATGGTAAGCCGTCGACCTCCGATTCAGCATGCCACACGCCCGGACAGCGTTGACCACGTAGTCACGTTCACCCGGGCGAAGCTGATTCAATTTCAGATTGGCTACATAGACTTTGACCCATTTTTCAGCCTCGAAGGCTTCCCTCGACTGTTGTTCCAATGAAGAAATTTCCGCCAATTCGGAATCCCTGGCTGATGTCTGGGCGAGCATTGGAGACATGAAAAAAAGGAGAGACATTGCCACTGCAATGCCCACTAAATTTGTTCTTGGCATGATTATTCCTTGAAAATCCGGTTTTGTCTTATGTCCTGGCCAACTTTGAACAGAAACAGCAAGTTAAGTTCCGGCCGGCCCATTCGTGTATTCGGACCCGCCAAAAGGCTACAATCGATCCAGTTTATCAAAGCCACCGGGTATTTGACTTTATGAATAAAAACATCACCCATTTCAAGGGTCGTTACCTCAGCATGCTGGAAAGAGACGGCTGGGAATTTGTCAGCAGGAGTAACGCAAGCAAGGTCGTAGCACTTGTGGCCGTAACCGCGGACCGGGAAATCATACTGGTCGAGCAGTATCGAAAGCCGGTAGGCGCATCGGTGATCGAAATTCCTGCCGGCCTGGTGGGCGACCATGATGACCCGGACGAATCAGTGCTCGTTGCCGCTGAGAGGGAACTGGAAGAAGAGACCGGATACACGGCAGCACGTTTTGACCTGTTGATGGAATGTCCCAGTTCCGCGGGTATGAGCGACGAAATCATTTCGTTCGTCGTGGCGCACGGATTGGTGCGTACCGGTCCGGGAGGCGGTGACAGCAGTGAAAACATCATCACCTATGCCGTGGCCCTCGACGAGGTGAATGACTGGCTCCATGAGCAGCGTGCTGACGGAAAAATGCTGGACCCAAAAGTCTATACAGCGCTGCACTGGCTGCAGTCGGGAATCATAGAATGAAACGTATACAGAATTACCTGCTGGCCTTCATCGCAATAACCGGAGTACTTTCAATGTCGGACGCCAGTGCAGTAGACAGACCCATCGCTATCGCCGTTCACGGTGGGTCAGGAACCATCAACAAGGGGGATTTTTCACCGGAAAGGGAGAACGAAATCCGCCAAACCCTGGAACGTGCCGTCCGCTCCGGCCACGCTGTCCTGGCTGAGGGCGGCTCCAGCCTGGACGCCATTACCAGGGCCGTTACTATTCTGGAAGATTCCCCGTACTTCAATGCCGGGAAAGGCGCCGTGTTCAATTCAGAAGGCAAGAATGAACTGGACGCATCCATCATGGATGGGGCCACCCTGGATGCCGGTGCTGTCGCGGCCGTCCACAATGTACGGAACCCGGTCCTGCTCGCAAAGAAAGTAATGACCGCCTCGCCTCACGTGATGTTGATGGGAGAAGGCGCCGAGCAATTCGGCAGGGAACAGGGTATTGCGTTTGAAGAAGACGAGTACTTCTTTACGGATTACCGGTGGCAGCAACTGCAGAAAGCGAAATCCAGTCCTGATCCGGGAGCCAGTTTTCTGTCCGAGACGCCGGACCGGTGGTTCTCCACTGTGGGCGCTGTCGCGCTGGACTCGCATGGCAACCTGGCTGCAGCGACTTCAACCGGCGGCATGACCAACAAGCGATGGGGCCGTGTAGGCGATTCTCCCCTCATCGGCGCCGGCACCTATGCTGACAATCGTTCCTGCGCGGTCAGCGCTACCGGCCATGGCGAATACTTCATCCGAGCCACGGTTGCCCGAGACATTTGTTCAAGAATCCAGTTCAAAAACCAGAGCCTGCAGGATGCCGCCAACGAGGTAGTCATGCAGCAACTCGTCAACATGGGGGGCAGCGGCGGGATCATAGCCGCCGACCGAAAGGGACAACTGGCCCTGACTTTCAATACACCGGGAATGTACCGGGCAAGTATTGACGCGGACGGCAACGTTTACGTGGCCATCTACGGGGACGAATAAAAGGAGTCTCGCTTCCCTGCTCCCGCCAGAGGCGGAAGGCGGCTTCACTCGACGGCGTAGATTAAACCAATCAGGTCAGTTCTGGGCGGCCTGGAAGGCGTCCAGCGCCTTGTCACACTGACTCTTGGTCAGGTAACAGGGGTTACCGATATTGCCCCGGGAATTTATGCTGTGCTCTTCTTTGCCGTTAACTACCTTTGTGACTGCCAGAAGTTTTTCGGGCCTGAAAGCTTCCAGCTGATAAACGCAATGCTCCCAGGCAGAACCTTCGGGCAGATCCACCACCACGATGGCTTCTTCGCCATAACGGCAAGTGGCGTAATCGACGAATTCCGTCTCTCCGGCCTTGTATTCACAGGCCATGGCAACGCCCGAGCCTGCAGTTAAAAGGCCGGCCAGCATCAATTTTAAGGCTTTCCTGTTCATATGAGTTCCTCCTGTATGCGGGAACCGGCTGTGAGGGATTTTCCTCCAGTGCCAGTCAAACATAAAAGAGTCGAAAACAGGATGATTTGCGTCAGGAAACCACGGAGTTCAGGCGTTGCCACAGCAGGAAGCTGGCATTTGCCCGGTTCAGGGTGTAGATATGCAACCCGGGCGCTCCGCCCCGCAACAAGCGCTCACACAATGCCGTCACCACGTCCAGACCGAAAGCCCGGATCGATGCGCCATCGTCTCCATAGGCTTCAAGTCGCCGGCGTATCCACCGCGGTATTTCTGCACCGCAGATATCGGAAAACCGGGCCAGTTGCCGGTAATTGGTTATGGGCATGATGCCGGGAGTGATCGGAATGTCGATTCCGGCCAGACCGCATTCTTCCACGAAACGGAAATAACTGTCGGCATTGTAGAAATATTGAGAGACCGCTCCATCGGCGCCCGCCTCCACTTTCTGTTTGAAGTAGAACATTTCCGATTGGGGTGAAGGTGACTCCGGGTGAAATTCCGGATAACACGCCACCTCGATATGAAACCAGGCACCGAACTCCTCGCGGATGTAAGACACCAGTTCATTGGCGTATTGAAAGGGCCCCGGGCCGGTCAGACCATCCGGCCGGTCGCCTCGAAGCACCACCAGCCGATTGATCCCCTTCTGCTGATAAGAATAGAGGATGCTGTGCAACATCTCCCTGCTCTTGGCCATGCACGAAAGGTGCGGTGCCACCGGGACACCCGTGGTCTCGACAAGAGCTTCAACGGCCTCCCGGGTGGCTTCCAGAGTGGAGCCGCCCGCGCCGAAAGTGACCGACAGGTAATCCGGATTCAGCGGCGCGAGTTTCTGCCACGTGGATTCCAGGATGAGCTTCTGTTCCGCCGTCCTTGGCGGAAAGAACTCGAATGATATCCGTGGCGCGGCCAAGGATCAGTAGCGATAATGATCCGGCTTGTACGGACCGCTGGCTTCCACGCCAATGTATTTTGCCTGCTCCTCGGTGAGGTCAGTCAGGTTGGCGCCGATTCGTTCGAGATGCAGGTGGGCTACTTTCTCGTCCAGGTGTTTGGGCAATACGTAAACCTGGTTTTCATAACGGTCACCGTTGTTCCAGAGCTCCATTTGCGCCAGTACCTGGTTGGTGAACGAATTGGACATCACAAAGCTCGGGTGGCCGGTTGCGCAACCGAGATTTACCAGGCGGCCTTCAGCGAGCAGGGTAATCCGCTTACCGTCCGGAAAAATCACCTGGTCAACCTGGGGCTTTACGTTTTCCCATTCGTATCCCTTCAGGCTGGCTACATCGATTTCGTTATCGAAATGGCCAATGTTGCAGACGATAGCCTGGTGCTTCATGGCCGCAATGTGGTCATGGGTAATGACATGGTAGTTGCCGGTTGCCGTGACGAAGATATCCGCCTTGTCCGCAGCCTGCTCCATCGTGACGACGCGGAAACCTTCCATCGCCGCCTGCAGGGCGCAGATCGGATCGATTTCCGTGATCCACACAGTTGCCCCGAGACCTTTCAGTGACTGGGCACAGCCCTTACCAACGTCGCCATAACCAGCGACCAGGGCAATCTTGCCGGCAATCATGACGTCAGTCGCACGCTTGATGCCGTCCACGAGGGACTCACGGCAACCATACAGGTTGTCGAATTTGGACTTGGTCACCGAATCATTCACGTTGATTGCCGGGAAAGGCAGTTCTCCATCCTGGGCCATCTGGTAAAGACGCTTTACACCGGTGGTGGTTTCTTCGGTCACACCCTGGATGTAAGACAACGCTTTCGTGTACCACCCGGGGCGGGTGTCCAACCTCTTGCGGATCGAGTTGAACAGGGCTACCTCTTCTTCGCTTGATGGATTGTCCAACACGGAAATGTCCTTTTCCGCCTTCGATCCCAGGTACAGCAACAGTGTGGCGTCACCGCCGTCATCGAGAATCATGTTGGCAAAATCTTCGTCCTTGTCGCCGGCGCCCCAGTTGAAAATCTGGTGTGTGAATTCCCAGTAGTCATCCAGCGATTCGCCCTTGAATGCGAATACGGGGGTGCCGCCCGCCGCGATTGCGGCTGCGGCATGGTCCTGGGTTGAATAAATATTGCAGGATGCCCAACGCAACTCGGCGCCCAGTGCCGTGAGGGTTTCGATCAACATGGCCGTCTGGATGGTCATGTGCAGGCTGCCGGCAATGCGGGTGCCTTTCAGCGGCTGTGCCGCGCCATATTCCTCGCGCAGCGCCATCAGCCCTGGCATTTCCGATTCGGCAATGGCAATTTCCTTACGCCCGAAGTCCGCCTGGGAAATGTCGGCCACGACGTAGTCTTTCTGGTTCAGTTCTTCGATTACAGCACTCATAGTATTTTCTCCTGGTTGGGAAGTCGGTCAGATGCCGGCAGCGGAGCGGATTTGCTCAACGCGGTCGGTGGCTTCCCACTTGACGTTCAGATCTTCACGGCCCATGTGCCCGTAAGCGGCCAGGGGCTGATAAATAGGTTGGATCAGGTCCAGCATCCTGATGATGCTGTAAGGCCTGAGGTCGAATTCCTGGCGCACGATCTGCTCGATCTGCTCTGCCGGAACGTGTTCGGTCCCGAAAGTATCGACGGTGACCGATGTGGGCTCGGCAACACCGATTGCATAGGACACCTGGATTTCGAGGCGGTCCGCGAGGCCGGCGGCCACGATGTTTTTCGCCACATAGCGGGCTGCGTAAGCCGCTGAACGGTCCACTTTTGAGGGATCCTTGCCCGAAAAAGCGCCGCCACCATGACGGGCTGTGCCGCCATAAGTATCCACGATGATTTTACGGCCGGTCAGTCCAGCGTCCCCGACCGGCCCTCCGACTTCGAATCGTCCGGTGGGATTGATGTGGTACTTGGTTTTATCATCCAACCAATGGGCGGGCAGTACCGGCTTGATAATCTCTTCCATGACCAGTTCCCGCAGATCTTGCTGGCTGGAATCGGCGTTATGTTGAGAGGAAAGCACGACCGCGTCGATTCCAACCGGCTTGCCGTCTTCGTAGCGGAAGGTCACCTGGCTTTTCGCGTCGGGACGAAGATGATGTGCGCCATCGTCGGTTGTCCGCCGCACGACGCTCTGGCGTTTGACCAGTTCGTGCGCGAAGTAGATCGGCGCAGGCATCAGCACATCGGTTTCGTTTGTCGCATAGCCGAACATCAGGCCCTGGTCCCCCGCGCCCTGGTCTTCCGGGCGCTGGCGGGATACACCCTGGTCGATGTCGGGTGACTGCTTGCCGATGATGCTCATTACCGCGCAGGTGTGGCCGTCGAAACCAACTTCCGAGGAGTCGTAGCCGATGTCGACGATAACTTTACGGATCAGGTCTTCAAGGTCCACCCAGGCGCTTGTGGTAATTTCACCGCCAACGATCGCCACGCCCGTCTTTATGAACGTCTCGCAGGCCACGTGCGCTTCAGGGTCTTCCTTCAAAATCGCATCCAGTACAGCATCGGAAATCTGGTCTGCAACCTTGTCCGGATGGCCTTCCGAAACCGACTCGGAAGTAAAAAGATAATTACTCATTTCGGCGTTCCTCAAAAATTACATCTTTTAATCAAGATAAAGAGATATATATTCTAGCGGACTTCCCCCTGCAACGCAAAATTATTAACCTCGATGAGCAGATGTAATTGAAACTGGTGCAAAGCCCTTAAGACGCTATAGAATTGCTTGCTCTGGCTCCCTGAATACTTCGAGGAAATTGATGCCCGAAACAATAGCGAAATCAGTACTGCATAATTTTCTCGGCCATGCCGCCGAATGGTACAAACTGACCATCGTGCTGTTTCTGATCATGAATCCCATCGTGTTGGTGGTCCTTGGGCCTTTCGTCGCAGGGTGGCTGCTGGTGGGCGAATTCATTTTCTGCCTTGCGATGGCGCTCAGATGCTACCCGCTGCAGCCAGGCGGTCTGCTGGCCATTGAAGCTGTTGTACTGGGTATGACCTCGCCGGAAACGATTTATCACGAGACCGAAGCCAACTTCGCAGTCATTCTGCTGCTGATCTTCATGGTAGCCGGCATCTTTTTCCTGAAAGACCTGCTTTTGTTTATCTTCACCAAGCTTCTGATCCGGGTGCGCTCAAAGATCATGCTGTCGCTGCTGTTCTCTTTTGTAGCTGCAGTGTTGTCGGCCTTCCTCGATGCGCTGACCGTTACAGCAGTCATTATCACCGTGGCCGCCGGTTTGTACGGTGTGTACCACAAGGTGACATCGGGCAAGGGATTCGATGACGACCATGACCATGCTGACGATTCCGGTATCGGAGCCGAAACCCGCCAGGACCTGGACCAGTACCGGGGTTTTCTGCGCAACCTGATGATGCACGGCGCGGTAGGCACGGCGCTGGGTGGCGTCTGCACCCTGGTGGGTGAGCCCCAGAACTTGCTGATCGGCGAAATTGCGGGTTGGGAATTCGGCGAGTTCTTCGTCCGGATGTCACCCGTGAGCATACCGGTACTCTTCGTGGGTATGCTGACCTGCGTGGCCGTGGAGAAATTCAAAATCCTTGGCTACGGAGTTCAGTTACCACGGGCAGCGAGGCGCATCCTGGAAGAGTACGACCGGCGCGAAGACGCAAAAAGAACCAACCGCCAGCGCGCCTCTCTCGGAGTACAGTTGCTGGTGGTGATGTTCCTGATAGTCGCCCTGGCCTTTCACTGGGCCGAAGTCGGCTTGATCGGCCTTGCAGTCATCGTGCTCGCCACGGCTTTTACCGGTATCGTGGAAGAACACCGGCTGGGGCATGCCTTTGAAGAAGCGCTGCCATTTACTGCCCTGCTGGTGGTGTTCTTTGCGATCGTAGCCGTGATTCATGACCAGCACCTGTTCCAGCCGGTCATCGAGTGGGTATTCTCACTGGAACAGGAATCCCAGGTACCCGTGTTTTTCATGGCGAACGGCATTCTTTCGGCCATATCGGACAATGTTTTTGTGGCCACCGTGTACATCAACGAGGTCTTCCAGGCGTTCGAGGCCGGCACCATTACACGGGAGCATTTCGAGCAACTGACCATTGCGATCAATACCGGCACCAATATCCCGTCTGTCGCGACACCAAACGGTCAGGCCGCTTTCCTGTTCCTGCTGACTTCCTCGCTGGCGCCGTTGATCAGGCTCAGTTACGGCAGAATGGTGTTACTGGCCCTGCCCTATACCATCACGATGACCATCACCGGCTTGCTGGCGACGATCTATATACTGTAAGCGGGGAGAAACGCTACCAGGTGCCCGAGTTCTCCATCGACGCCCAGGGTTCCTCAGGCTGCAACGCATCACCGCGTTGCAGCAGCTCGATGGAAATACCGTCCGGAGACCTGACGAACGCCATCCGCCCGTCACGCGGCGGGCGGTTGATCTCGACGCCGCCGTCCATCAGCCTCTGGCAGGCCTCGTAAATGTCTTCCACCGCGTAGGCCAGATGGCCGAAATTCCGGCCTCCGTCATATTCCTCAGGGTCCCAGGTGTACGTCAGTTCGACCTGCGCATCCTCATCGCCCGGTGCCGCCAGGAACACCAGCGTGAACCGGCCTTGCGGCACTTCTTTCCGTTTCAGTTCCACCAGCCCGAGCTTGTTGCAGTAAAAATCCAGGGATTGGTCGAGGTCAGTAACCCTGACCATGGTATGCAAATATTTCATCATTGATCTCCGAAAGGTACGATGGGGCAAAGACTTGGAACTATTTTGCCATGAATGATTCAACCGGAACCCCCCGCATGGTCCTCGCGCGCGAAGCTGCTGTGCTTCAACTCAAGCTTCTTGCCGATGGATTCCGCGACGCACTGCTTATCCCGATATCGCTGGTGGCAGCGTTGATTGGCCTGTTACGCGGTGGAGAGGATTGTGATCGCGAATACCGCAGAGTCATCAAGCTCGGCCGCCGCAGCGAGCGCTGGATCAACCTGTTCGGCCATCAGAGGCCTTTGAGCACGACCCATCCCGTGGGTTCAATGGACCACATACTCAACCAGGTGGAATCGATCGTGGTGGAGCAGTACAGGAAAGGTGGCAACGCGAGCGACGCACGCGAAGCGGTCCGCAAAGCAATGAAGAAAAAAACTCAGTAATTGCCCGAAATGTAACTCGACAACTGCTCCACCTCGGCCTCTTTCTCCTGAAGCAGATGCTTAACCAGGTCGCCCAGGGACACGATACCCACCATTGTTTCGCCCTCGACGACGACCAGGTGGCGACACCGGCGGTCAGTCATGGTTTCCATCGCGGCATGAGTGGATTCATCCGGCGGGACAGTGATCAGTGGAGATGACATGACCTGGGAAACCGGCGTATCGCTGGAAGATCTGCCTTCGAGTGCAATCTTTCGGAGATAATCCCGTTCGGTAAAAATCCCATTGGGTTGATCCCCGTCCTGAATAACGACGGCGCCGACATTGGCCTCGGACATTGCGCCTATCGCCTCGAGAACCGACGTGTTACTGGTGGTCGTGAGGACATTTACACCCTTTCGATCGAGGATTTCCCGAATTGTAGACATGCTGTGTTTCCTTTCGTCTGTTTTACATCATTATAGGAGTGAACTTTCTATTCTTCATCCCGCCGGGAGACCACGGTGTACTCCGCGTCTATGACGTCATCCGAACGGTCCTCGGTGCGTGGAGTTTCAGCCGGACGATTTCTGCCCAGCCACCACATGCGAATCCAAAGGGCCAGCCAGGCAACCAGGCCAAGGCCGACTGCGAACACAAGGATGAAGAGACCAAAGAAGAAGGCGCCCACCAGCGCCAGAACTGCGAGCACACCCGCCAACAAACGGGCCAGTGGATTCATGGGCGGTGGTGCGATGTAGTACTGCATATGCGACGCCTCTAGAAAATCAGATTGACCATGAACAGCATGACCACAATAAAGATCACGCTCATGGGGCTTCCCACGCGGATGAAATCAGCGACACGGTAACCACCCGGACCCATGATCAGCGCGTTGACCTGGTGAGTGGGAAGGATGAATGCATTGGAGGTGGACAATGCAACGATCAGCGCATACATCGCCGGGCTGGCGCCGGTAGCCAGGGCGATACTGACCGAGATCGGCACGAGAATGGTCGTCGCACCGACATTGGACATGACCAGGCTGAAAATGGTGGCAAGCACCGCCAGGGCTGCCTGGATGGCGAGCTCAGGCACATCACCGAGGATGATCATGATCTCCTGGGCAATCCAGGCCGCGGTGCCGGTTCTCTCCATCGCCTGGCCCAGGGGGATCAGGCTGGCCAGCAGAAAGACGGTTTTCCAGCTGACCGAGCGATAGGCTTCATCCATGCTCAATACACCGCTCAAAATCATTCCCATCGCGCCAACCAACAACGAAATGGACAGGCGGTAATCTGAAAAAATGATCATGCTCATGGATATTGCGAAGAAGACAAGCGCATGGCTCACCTTTTGGGGGCGCTGCTCTTCCTTGGGGATATCGGTCGCTACGATGAAGTCGCGTTCCTTGCTCACCTCTGACAGGTCTCGCCAGGTGCTGTGGGACACCAGGCAATCACCTGTCTCCAGCTCGGTGTCACGAACACCTTCGGTCAACACGTCACCCCGACGGTTGATCGCCAGAACACTGATGCCGTAACGGCTTCGCAACCTCGCTTCCCCGACCGTCTTGCCGACCAGCCTCGACCCGGGTGGAATGACCACCTCGGAAATACCGGCGCGGCTCGCGTTGAATAGCCCGCCGAAGGTTCTCAGTCTCGGTTGCACTCGGCACTGGTTATCCAGTGCGAACTTGCCCACGATATTCCTTGTTCCCATCACGCCGAGAATGGTGCCCACCCAGATCATTTCATCGGAAGGCGGCGCCAACCGGGGTTCATCCGTGTTCCGGATAGCCAGCAGTATTGGGGCATCTTCCAGCTCTTCAGCATCAGCAATGGTCATACCGACCAGGGGGCTGTCGACCGTGACCAGTAATTCGTAGACATCACCCTTGATGCCGTAGACATCCGCGAAATAGGTCTTGGTCTTGGCCGGGACGCCGCTGGCTTTCTCCGTGGCCTGGGGCAACAGGAACCTGCCTGCTATCAGGAAATAAAGAATACCGGCGGCCAGCAGCGCCAGGCCCACCGGGGTTACGTCGAAAAGATGAAAAGTCTCGAGCGTCTGAACGCCCGGTGGCAGGGATTCGTTGGCATTTTCGATCAGGTCATTGAGCAGGATCAGCGGTGAGGAACCCACCATGGTCAGGGTGCCGCCGAGAATGGCGCAGGTGCCCATCGGCATCAGCAGCTGGGAAAGGGGTATTTTGGTGCGCGATGAAATCCGGGACATGACCGGCATGAACAGGGCGGTGGCGCCAACGTTCTGCATGATGCCCGATATCAGGCCTACCGTTCCCGAAACCAGGGGTACAATGCGGATTGCGGTCTTTCCACCGACCTTCAGGATAAAGGCCGAGACGACGGTCATTACGCCGGTGCGGTCAAGCCCGGCCCCCAGGATCATCACCGCGATGATCGAAAGCACCGCGTTGGACGCAAAACCGTTGAACAGGTCGGTTGGCGGCACGAGGCCGAACAGCCCAATCACCACCATGACGAGAATGGCCGCGATGTCCACCCGGACCAACTCCGAAACGAACAGGCCAATCGTCGCCGTCAGAATCAGCAACACCAGCATCATGTCCGCTGATAGTGTCAGTCCGGTTTCCATCTACTCGCGTCTCTCCCCGTCAGGCAAACGCCTGAATACGAGATCGTACACGCCATGACCCAGGCGCTCACCCCTTTTTTCGTACTTGGTTTCCGGCCGCCATTCGGGCCGGGTGCATGCTTCGCCGTGCTGCGACTGGTTTTCAAACGCGGTGCTGGCATTCAGCACTCCCAGCATGTGTTCCGCGTAAGGCTCCCAGTCTGTCGCCAGGTGAAGGATTCCGTCTGCTTTCATTTTCCGGGCCAGCAGGTCAACGAACGGTTGCTGCACGATTCGGCGTTTATGGTGCCGCTTCTTGGGCCATGGGTCCGGGAAATAGATCCTGACCCCACTCAACGCCCGGTCCGGAATGCGCCTTCCAAGAAGCTCAACGGCGTCCTCGCAGGCAATGCGCAGGTTGCTGATACCGTGTTCCTCGATTTTCAGAAGAAGATGCCCCACACCGGGTTTGTGAACCTCCACGCCCAGGAAATTCCGATCGGGTTCGTTGATCGCCATCTGCCAGGTCGCTTCACCATTGCCAAAACCGATTTCCATGATGAGCGGCCGGTCGTTTCCGAACAGTGATCCCGGGTCCAGTTCGTTTTCCCCCGCTTCGACACCGTACAGTGGCCAAAGCTCCTTCAGCGCCCTTTGTTGACCTTCCGTCAAACGCCCGGCTCGCAGAACAAAACTTCGCACCGGGCGATGGTGCCGCGGACCACCAACTTGCATTTTTTCTTCGCGGGTATCCTGGGTCATGATGTCTTCATTGTAGCAAGCAGCACTTGAAAAATGTTCCGCAAACGCCCAATCTGGAAAGCATGGACAAAGCGAACGAAAAAGTAGCCACGGGGTATCTGGAAAAGCAGATGTTGCTTGCCATGCCGGGCATGGTCGATTCCAATTTTGTTGGCAGCGTCACGTTGATGTGCCAGCACAACGAAGCGGGTGCGATCGGCATAACGATCAACCGCCTCTCCAATTTTACCCTCGGCGAAATTTTCTCCCAGCTGCACCTGGAATGCGATGACGAAGGGGTCAGAAATTTGCCGGTTCTGGAAGGCGGACCAGTCGCTCCGGACCGTGGCTTCGTGGTGCACAGCCCTTTGCAGGGTTACGAGTCGAGCATGGAAGTCGGCAATGAAATCATGGTGACCACGTCGCGGGATGTGCTGGCCGACATCGCCGCCGGATCCGGTCCGGAAAAATATGTCGTTGCGCTGGGTTACGCGGGCTGGGGTGGTGGACAGCTGGAAGGTGAAATACTGGCAAACGCCTGGCTTTCCGTATCGGCTGAAACGGATATCATCTTTGACCTGCCCCTTCCCAGCCGTTTTGACGAAGCCCTGGGACGCCTGGGCATCAATATAGAAAGCCTGCACTCGGAAGCAGGCCATGCCTGAATCCGCAGTTCCGGGCGGGTACATACTGTGTTTTGATTTTGGCCTGCGGCGAATTGGTGTAGCCGTTGGCCAGACGGCCACCTGGAACGCGAGCAGCCTGGAAACGGTCCGCCATCATCAGAATCCGGATTGGCAGGCGATTGATCGCCTGGTTGCGGAATGGAAGCCATCCACGTTACTGGTAGGCCTGCCCCTTGGCCCGGAGGGAGAAGACACGGATATGTCCAGGGCCGCCAGGGAGTTCGGTAGGCAATTGAAAAAGCGTTACTCGCTGGACACATGCTTCTTTGATGAACGGCTCAGCTCACGTGAGGCGGGGCAACGCTTTGCAGAACTCAGGGCCAGCGGCGGCCTGAAACGCAAGGACGTCAGCCGGCTGGACGCAGTCGCAGCCCAGGTCATTCTTGAAAACTGGCTGGAGTCTTTGCGTGACTGATGTCCGTAGCTTCCCGCCCATCGAACGGGAAAATGCAACGGTGCTGATCCTGGGAAGCATGCCTGGCCGCGAATCCCTGGAGCGCAGACAATATTACGCACACCCCCGCAACGCTTTCTGGCCTATCATGAGCATGCTTTACGGCCTGACCGGGTCGGGGTACGAAGAAAAGACCCGCGAACTGGCGGAAAAAGGAGTGGCAGTCTGGGATGTGCTGAAAGCCTGTTTCCGCGCAGGCAGCCTGGATGCCAATATTGATGACAGCACGATTATCGTTAATGATTTCACGGATTTTTTTAACAGGCACTCAGCGGTGAATCACGTTTTTTTTAACGGTGCAAAAGCCGATGCCGTGTATCGCAAACACGTTTTACCGCGCCTCGGTCCGCATCGTGCCGGTTTGCCTTTGACACGCCTGCCATCGACCAGCCCGGCCCATGCGGGAATGAGCCTGGAGCAGAAAGCCAGGGCATGGCGGATCGTGCGCGAAGCAAGTTTGGAATAAGCCCATGAAGTACATATGCGTTTACTGTGGTTCCAATCCCGGCCGCCAGGCAGTGTACCGGGAAGCCGCCCGAAGCCTGGGCCGCGAACTGGCCAAAAGAGGCCTGGGTCTGGTTTACGGCGGAGCGAGCGTCGGTGTCATGGGAGCAGTCGCAGACGCGGTGCTTGAGCACGAAGGCAAAGCCATAGGCGTCATCCCCCATGCCCTGGCTACCAAGGAAGTTTCGCACCATGGGCTGGATGATCTGTTCGTTGTGGATTCCATGCATGAGCGCAAGGCGAAAATGGCCGAATTGTCAGACGGGTTCATTGCCCTGCCGGGCGGCTGGGGAACCATCGAGGAAATCTTCGAAATGCTGACCTGGGCTCAATTGGGGTTCCACGAAAAGCCCTGTGGCCTGCTTAACGCTGCCGGTTACTATGATCACCTGTTCACCTTCCTGGAGAAGGCCGTGGAAGAGCAATTCGTCAAACCGGAATTCCGCCCGATGATCATGATGGACGAATCAGCCTCCAGCCTGCTCCGGCGATTCGATGAGTACAAGGCCCCGAAAGTGAAGAAGTGGATCGGGCCGGAAGAAACATGATACGCGTCAGAATGATCGACCACCTGGTGCTGCGTACTGAGCAGCCCAGAGCGATGATCCGGTTTTACTCTGAGGTTCTGGGTTGCACAGTCGAACGCAGCCTTCCCGCTGAAACCGGCCTGATTCAGCTCAGGGCGGGACAGTCGTTGATAGATCTCGTTTCAGTGAACAGCAAACTCGGGCGTTCCGGCGGGCCTGCCCCGTCACCCGAGGGAAACAACATGGACCATTTTTGCCTCCAGATCGAATCGCTGAGTGAGGAGGAAATTCACGATTGGCTGGGGTCAAAGGGCATTGAAGCCGGAACATTTGAAGTGCGATACGGCGCCGAGGGGTTTGGCCGCTCCCTTTACATTAAGGATCCGGATGGCAACACCGTTGAGTTGCGCTGCGTGATGGCTGAGCCACACAGCGGACCCTGAGCGGCAATTTATCTAGTCAGACCCGAATCCCGTCTCGAAACGCCAGGTGCGGGTGATATGGAGAATGTCCACCCGTTCCGTAATGTTGTCAGGCAATGGGGAATAAGGCGCCGCCATCTGCACAATCCTGATAGCCGCCTCATCGATTTCAGGAACACCCGAGCTCCTCTTTACATCGATGCTTTCCACCGTCCCATTCTGGAATATGCCTACCGTCAGCACGAGATCCCCGTGTAGCTTCTTCCTTCTGAGGTCACTGGGATAATTCAGGTTGCCCACCCGTTCGACTTTTGAAACCCAGGCGCTCATATAACTGGCGAACTCGTACTGCTTGGTGTTGGCCGAGATGAATTCGCGTTTGGGCAGCTTGGAAACGGACTGCCGTTTACGGCTGAGCTCCGGTTTGAGGCTGGCCATGTCCATGCTCTGCTGCATCAGCTGCGAGGCATCCGGGCGCTCAAATTCCAACTGTTCCACTGAAGTCTGTTGCAGGGCTTGAGACTCCTCGGTCTCCAACGCCACGATTTCCCGCACCTCCACTTCCGGAGAAGGAACCTGCTCTTGCGCCTGTACCGGATTCTGCCCCTCCAGTGGTGTGGGAATTTCTCCGCTGACCGGCTCGGCAGGGCGGGATTTTTCAGTCGTCTCGCCTCCCCCCTGCTGGTTTGCCTGCGCCAGGTAATCCGCCTTCTCGGGCTCTTCCTCCGATCGCCACTGCACCAGCACCACGTCCAGCGTATCAGCAAGGCGCGGCACGGGATTCAGTGAAACGCCGAAACTCACGCCAAGAAACAACAGCGCATGCACTGCCAGCGCGAACACGAGAAATACCATGAATCGGTCCTGTGTCCAGGACGTATACCTGTTTGAATCCAGCATCATGCCGATATTGCTTCCTCAGTTTCTCGACGCTTCCAGCACGTCGAACATATCTCCTGCAATGTTCAGCCCATACTGTGCATCCAGTTCGCGAATGCAGGTGGGGCTGGTGACATTGATTTCAGTGAGCCAGTCACCGATCACGTCCAATCCCGCGAACAGGATACCCCGGCGCTTCAACTCCGGCGCAACCTGTTCACAGATCCAGTAATCCCGGTCGCTCAGTGGAACGCCTTTTCCTGTTCCTCCCTTGGCCAGGTTTCCCCGGAAATCACCCTCACCGGGAATTCGAGCCAGCGCGTAAGGAACCGGCTCGCCGTTGACCACCAGGATACGCTTATCGCCCTGCGCGATCTCCGGAATGTATTGTTGCACCATAATCAGTTGACTGTCCTTGAGCGTAATGGTCTCAAGTATGACATTCAGATTCGGGTCGTCGGGCCGGGCCTGGAAAATGGACTCACCGCCCATTCCATCCAGTGGCTTGACCACGGAAAGGCCGTATTCCGCCACAAATGCCTTGATCTCACTCGACTTGCTGCTGATCAGCATCGGAACGCAACACTGCGGAAACTGCGTGGTGAAACATTTTTCATTGGCATCCCGCAGCGCCTGGGGCCGGTTGACGACGGTCACCCCGGATTGTTCCGCAAGGTCCAGGACGTAGGTTGCGTACACGTAATCCATGTTGTAGGGAGGGTCTTTGCGCATCAGGAGGATATCGAGAGTCGCCAGTTCACGGTTTTCCTTCTGTCCCAGGGTGAACCAGTCATCCGTGTTGTCTCTCACCGACAACGGGCTCATGTGCCCCAGGGCTACGCCGTCCCTGATGCTGAGGCCGGTAGCCTCCATGTACCAGATTTCATGATTGCGGCGCTGCGCCTCGAGCAGCATCGCAAAAGTGGAATCCTTGTAGGTAGCGATACCGGCAATCGGGTCCATGATGACCCCGGTCCGCATTTGTCTGCCTTCTTTGTCGCTGGCGTCAGCCATATTGCCTTCCCTGATCCCGGTAAATTGTTATCCCTTATTATCAGATTAACAAAGCTTTGAACCAATTTCTTCTGCAGTATGTATCTTAGCTTTTTTTCATAAGCCGTTGTTACTACTGGAATCTGCTGTCAAAAGTGGTAGACTTGGAGATCCCAGCCGAATAGAATCGGGGGGACAGTGTTCCTGTGCAGGCGTAAAATGGCGCCGGCGCCATAAGGCAAACCATGGATGGATTTATGACTGAAGAACACACGATCGAAAAAATGAACGGCAGTGCCGACCACTCCTCCACGCGCATCCTGGTCGTTGACGACAGCTCAACCATCAGGCGTTCAGCCGAAAGCATGCTGACCGCCGAAGGCTACGATGTGGTCACCGCGGAAAACGGATTTGAAGCCTTGTCCATGGTGGCGCGGCATAACCCGGACCTCATTTTCGTAGACATCATGATGCCCAGGCTGGACGGTTACCAGACCTGCGCGATCATCAAGAACAACACCCAGTACAGGGCGACGCCGGTGGTTATGCTGACCAGCAAGGACGGGTTATTCGACCAGGCCCGCGGACGCGTGGTTGGTTCGGACCTGTACCTCACCAAGCCATTTACCAAAGAGGAGTTGCTAGCAGCGGTAGCTCAGCACGCGGCCGCCTGATCCAGGCTCAAACCAATGGTCCACTAACAGGGATAGTGAAGGGACGGATGAATCTGAACGGTAAAAACGCGGCTTTCGCAAAGCTGCTCGAGTACGAGAAGCGAAGCACGGGCTTTTCACCCGGCGCCGGCAGCGGTGACGGGGATTCCGAAGAATGGAGCGGAGTCACATTCAGTGTCGGTGACACGAATATGGCCTGCAATATCGATCGAATCAGCGAAATACTTCCCTGCCCACAGGCCACACCGGTTCCGGGCTCGAAATCCTGGATTATCGGGCTGGCCAATGTCAGGGGCGAACTCTTGACCGTGGTTGATCTTTCGTGGTTTCTCACCGGTGTGCGCACGCCGGTATCAGCGCGTAGCCGCCTGCTGGCCACCAGCCTTAATAAGGCGCCTATCGGACTACTGATCAGCGAGGTGTTTGGCCAAAGGCACTTTCTCGACAGCGACGCGATCCCGGCGGACCTGGAAAAAGACTCGCCATTGAATGGAATCGTAAGCAAGCAACATAACCTGGGTTCTGAATCCTGGAAGGAACTGAATCTCGATCAACTTTTCAATTCGCCGGAGTTCCTTAATGGCGCGGCGGAATAAATCCCGAACACGGCAAAGCCATTCGCGACAGAGAGGTTTCCTGATGAAGCGCGAGAAGGGGCAGAAGAAAATGACATCGACAAATTTCAAGCCCGCCACTCAACAAAAATCCGGTCGCCTGTACGCGATGGTCGGATTCCTCGTGCTGTTGCTGGTCTTTGTGGCTGTTACCTTCTTCCTGATCACCAAGGAAAGCCGTAACGAACAGGAATGGATCAGGTTGTCGACGGATCTGCAGGTGCACTCGCAACAGCTTGCGAAATCGGTTTCCGAGGCAGTGGAAGGCAATACCAGCGCCTTTGTCCAGATGGGCGACTCCACCGGGATCATCGCCGACGCGGTCGCCGCACTGAAAAGCGGAGACCCCCTGCGTTCGCTGCCTCCTCTGCCGGGCGCCATGTCCGACTCGCTGGCTGACCTGGACCGCACCTGGAACCGCATGAACCCCAATGCAGAGAGCATTCTCGAACGGGAAAAACTGGTGCTCGAACTGTCCGATGCCAGCAAGTCGTTCATGGAAGTCATTCCAAGAATCCAGGAACTCACCGATGAGGCGGTCCGGGAACTGACCAGGAGCAATGCATCCAGCAACCAGGTTTTCGTTGCCGGACGTCAACTGGTTCTGTCGGACCGGATTCTGCGGCACCTTAAAGAAATGCTCAGGGGCGGTGCAGGATCAGTGGCCGCCGCGGACCAGTTCAAGCAGGAGATCGAATATTTTGAGCAGACCTCGAACGCCCTGCTTCACGGAAGCCGGTCTGTGGGCGTCACCCAGGTGCAGAATTCCGCCGCCATGAAAGCCCTGAACGAGGCGCGACTGCTGTTCGATAACGCACGCCCGCAACTGGACACGGTCCTCGAATCATCCGGCGATATCCTTGCTGTTCGGGGTGCTGCGGATGAAATTTTTGTCGATAGCCTCACTCTGTTTGACATTTCCCGGGGTATAGCCGACAGCGTCCAATTCAGGTCGGGTACCCGCCTTTGGCCATCACTGTGGTCCGGCTCACTGGCCCTGATTGTCATCCTGGTCTCCATTTCCTTTATGGTGCGCTCTTTTCTCTCGGCAGAAAGACGGCGGGCCGTTGAAGCCGGCATGCAGAATCAGAAGAACCAACAGGCCATCATGCGTCTGCTCGATGAAATGAGCTCGCTGGCCGATGGCGACCTCACGGTCAAGGCCACCGTAACAGACGATATGACGGGAGCAATCGCAGATTCGGTCAATTTCGCGGTGGAGCAATTGCGGGAATTGGTTACCGGCATCAACATCACCGCGCAAACCGTATCGGAATCAGCCAACGAAACCATGGAAACCACGGGGAAACTGGCCATCGCTTCCACCCAGCAGGCAGAACAGGTCCGGGCCGCCACGGACACCATTCACGAGATGGCGGAATCATTCGACGGAATGGCGGAACGCTCCAGGGAATCCAGCGAAGTTGCGCAGCGTTCGGTTGCGATCGCGCACAGCGGTTCACAGATGGTGCAACAAACGATCAAGGGAATGGACACCATCCGCGACCAGATCCAGGACACGTCGAAGCGGATCAAGCGTCTGGGTGAGTCGTCACAGGAGATCGGCGATATCGTCGAACTGATTAACGGCATTGCGGAACAAACCAATATTCTTGCACTGAACGCGGCCATTCAATCTGCATCAGCCGGCGGCGCGGGGCGGGGATTCGCCGTGGTAGCTGATGAGGTCCAGCGGTTGGCGGAGCGTGCCACTAACGCAACGCGCCGGATCGAAATGCTGGTTCAGAACATCCAGGCGGACACTTCCGAGGCGGTCGTCTCGATGGAATCCACGACATCCGAGGTCGTTTCCGGCGCAGAAAAAGCCGAGGATGCGGGCGAGGCATTGCAGCGAATCGAATCCGTTTCGAAAGACCTTTCACGATTGATTGAGGACATTTCGCAGGAAGCCCAGTCCCAGTCAGAAACTGCTACCCGGATTGCTGAGCAGATGAACAGCATTCGCGATGTGTCCATCCAGACATCTGAGGGCAGCGACAAGTCTGCTCAATCCATGGGCAGGCTGGCAGATCTCGTCCACAAACTAAGCGAGTCGGTTGCCGATTTCAAGCTGCCGAAGACCAGAGGTGACGGAAATGATGCTTGAAGGATCGAACGCCGGATCGGCGATCGGCTGGGTCCGAAAAGACCTGGACGAGTGCCTGGAGGCTGTACGCGAAAACCTCGAGGCGTTTGCCGAAGACACCTCGCAGCGCGAACCCCTGTTGGCGGTTCAGGAAGAGCTGGAGCAACTCAACCTGACATTCCTCACCATGGAACAACAGGGCGCCGGCATTCTGACCGACGAGATGATCGCTGTTGGCGGTCACATGTTGCATAACGGCAACGCCAATTGTGAAGAATCGCTGAATGCGCTGACAGACGCTGTCATCGTGCTGCCTTCCTACCTGGACAGGCTGCAGGCGGGGCATGAAGACCTTCCGATCCTGCTGCTGCCTACACTGAACGAACTCCGGGCCACTTACGATGACTCACTGATGTCCGAAGGCACGCTTTTCGCGCCGGATCTCGATGTCATTGTTCCCGAACTGAGTGGCAGCGAGGCAGACGCTGTTGCAAGTTCTGATTTTGCCGCTTTTTCCAGCAAAGTCCGCAGCCAGTACCAGGGTGCGCTGCTGGGCTGGCTCAAAGAACAATCGAAAGATGCGTTGCTGGAACCGATGCAGGCCGTTTGCCGCACGCTCTATATCCGCCTGGGCCGTAATGAACTCCGGCGCCTTTGGTGGATCGCCGACATGGCCATGCAGGGCCTGCGCGAAGGCGCCATCGACAATGACCTGCCGCTACGGCGCCTGTTCGCCCGGTTGGACCTGACACTGAAATCAATGACGGAAGGTGGCGAAAGCGGCCCTCCCACGGAGACGATCACCGCGCTTTCAAGAGCGCTGCTGTTCTATGCCGCCCAGGCCAGGCCGGGAAGCAAGGCGACCGATCTGCTGCGCGAAAGATTCAGTCTCGAAGAGCTGATTCCCGACCGCGAAGCCCTGTTGCGGGCCCGTGGCGCTGTGACCGGGCGGGACGCGGGGCTGTTTGAGTCCATAGGAGACGCCGTCCGCGAAGAACTGGCCCAGGTAAAAGACACACTTGACATGGAATTGCGGACCGGCCGGGTGGATGCGGAGCAACGCAACGAGAGTAAAACATCGCTGCGCCAGCTGGCCGATACGCTCGATATGCTGAACCTGCCCGTTCCCTCCAAGGCTGTCGAAGCCCTTCTGCCGGCACTGGAAGAAACTGGCAGCGTAACCAACATGGACCTGGACTCCCCTCTTCTGGGGCTGGCGCAGAAGCTGCTCGAAGTCGAATCCATCCTCGATACGCATATCCAATTGCTCGGTGAGCCGGTCGAAGAGGAAAAAAGCAGCAAGCTGATTTCTCTGCCGCCACAGGAGTTCAGGCACATACTGAGCACGATGCTCGACGAATGTGTCGGCAACCTGCACGAGGTCCAGGAAGCGGTCAGGAAACGGCTCGACGGGGACGGTGAGGCGGACTTTGAAAAGCCGTTAACCCAGATTTCCGGGGCTTTGTCCATTTCCGGGCAGGCGGAAGTTGCGGCGTTGACCGAGAAGCTTAACCGCGTGCTCAACGCTTCATTTACTGATACAGACAGCGAAGTTGGCAATCTGGAAGCCATTACGGATGCCATTGCCGCACTCGAATTATTCCTGGCCGGATGCCGGGACGAACAGGGTGGCAGCTTCAGATTCCTCGAGATCATGGCGAGCCGCCTCGAAGGCCAGGCAGAGGCAAGTTCCAGCGGGGATGAAGTACCCGCCACCACCATCAAACTGCCCGAAAGGCCGGTACCCGAGGCCAGGGCGGAAAAACAACACGCCAAGGCAGATACCGCGGAGATCGACCCGGCAATGCTGGGCATCTTTCTCGAAGAATTCGATTCGGTACGCAATCAGCTCGCCGAAAACCTGGCTGCGTGGCTCGAAAGCACGGACGATGAGAAAGCGACCGCCGAACTCAGGCGGGGATTCCACACACTCAAGGGCAGTGGACGCATGGTCGGCGCCGCGGAAGTCGGTGACTTTTCATGGAGAATCGAGGAACTTCTGAACAAGCTGATCGAGAAGAAGATCAGTTTCAGCCAGCCATTGGGCACCACCGTTGGGTTTGCGGTTGCCGCGCTGGACGATCTGCGTGCCAGGCTGATGAACGAAGACAGTGAACTCGATGAGGACTCTATCAAGAGCCTCGGAGCTTATGCAAGGCAGCTGACCGGCGGCAATCAGCCGGATCTGCAGAAGCTGCAGGACAGCTTGCCGCAATCCCTGGTGTCCAGGGCAATGGATTTACAGGTCCCGGCACCACCGACGGAGCAGGAGCAGGCGCCGGAGCAGGAACAGGCGGAAGAGCCCATCGAATTCGCGACCGACGCGCCAGCACCGGCAGAGACCGTCGATGCCGAATTGCAGCAGGTCATGAAGACGGAGATACAGGAGCATATCGGTACGCTACAGGTGCTGCTCGATGGCCTGTTGTCGGGTGAAGATCAGCCTGTCGAAACCGGGCTGGTCCGGGCAGCACATACGCTCGCCGGCACCTTTGCCATGACGCCGGTGGGGCAGGAAGCAGACGTTGCACGGGCGCTTGAACACTACCTGGAGGACCGACAGAGGAGAGACCTCCAGGCGACACCTGACCTCATTACGGCCCTGCAGATCTGCCTGCACCGTTTCCACCAGAGGCTGTCTGTGCTCGAAACCGGTGTCACAACCAGTTATCCGCTCACTGACGAGAAACTGCTTGCTGATATTGCGGCCCTGACGGAAAGAGAAGAATCGATTCCTGAAATTTCCGCCGGGACGGAAGACGCGGTTGAGCAGCCTGTTTCGGAACCCGTGCCTGAAGCCGAAGAAATTCATGAAGAACCCGAGGCTTCCGAAAGGATCGAAATCGAGGAAGGCGGCATCATATCCATCTTCCTCGAGGAAGCCGTCGAAGTACTCGAGCGCTGCGATACGCTGCTCAATACCTGGCGCGACAAGCTTACCGACCGCAAGCTGGTACAAAACCTGCAACGCGAGATTCACACCTTCAAAGGTGGGGCGCGGATGGCTGGGCTCGAGGGTCTCGGCAATCTCAGCCACGCGATGGAAACCCTGCTTGAACACATCGCTTCAAACCGGGTGGAAGCCACGGTGGCTTGTGTGCAGGCGCTGGAAGAGGGTTGTGATTGCCTTAACATCTGGGTAGAACAGGTCCAATCCGGCAGATTGCCACAGACAGGCGAGGCCCTGGAGCGCTTCGACAAGCGCGTCAGCGCTCTGCGAATGCCACAGCAGGAAGACGCTCCGCAATTCGCCGAAATAGTCGAAGCCTATTCCGACTCCGGGGAAGAGTCTGCAGATGCTGCCGTACCGGAAGACAAGCCGGAAATCCAGGTCGACATTTCCCCGCGACCCGAAGAGAAAACGAAAAAAGCGGCACGCAAGACCAAACGCAAGCCGGCCCTTCCCAAGAAACCGGCACGAGAATTCAGGGAAATTCAGGACCGCCCTGCTTCGCAGGCCGAGGACGCCGCTCCGGGAGCGCAAATCCGGGTTGGCGCCGACCTCATGGACAAGCTGGTCAACTACGCGGGCGAAATCAGTATTTACCGCTCGCGGCTTGAACAGCAGTTGGGGCATGTGCGCCACAACCTGAAGGACGTTGACGGCACGGTTCAGCGGCTGAAAGAACAACTGCGCAAGATGGACATCGAGAGCGAGGCGCAAATGATGTCTCGCTACCAGAAAGCTTCAGGCAAAGAGGCGACCGATTTCGACCCGCTCGAACTGGACCGTTTCTCCAATATGCAGCAGTTGTCGCGGGCGCTTGCCGAATCGGTCAGCGACCTGCTCAACCTGCATGAAATGCTGGACGACTCCGTCCGCCAGGCCGAAAGCCTGCTGACCCAGCAGTCCCGCGTCAGTTCGGACCTGCAGGAAGGTCTCATGCAAACCCGCATGACGCCGTTTGGCAGCGCCGCCCCGCGCTTGCGCAGGATTGTACGGACTGCTGCAGCAGAAACCGGAAAACAGGCGAGGTTACAACTCCGGATGGCCGGGTCAAGCGATCAGCTTGACCGCAACGTACTTGAGCGGATTACAGCGCCGCTGGAACACATGCTGCGCAACGCAATTGCCCACGGCATCGAATCGCCCAAGTTGAGGCGCAAAGCAGATAAACCAGAGGAAGGAAGCATCACGGTAACCGTTGAAGCGGAAGCCACCGAGTTCGTGATCAGGGTGGAGGACGATGGTTCAGGTATTGATCTCGATGCGGTTCGCAAACGCGCCATCGAACGCGGCCTGATGAGCAAGGATGACCGCCATGAACCCCAGCAACTGGTCCAGTTTATTCGTGAAAGCGGATTCTCGACTTCCGATACGGTCACAGGATTGGCCGGACGCGGCGTGGGCATGGATGTGGTCAACAACGAGATCAAGCAGATCGGCGGATCAATGGAAATCGAGACCGAGGCGGGTAAGGGCACCCGCTTTACGATCAGGATTCCGTTCAGCCTTGCCGTCATGCAGGCGATTGCAGTCAACATCGGTGACCGACCCTTCCAGATTCCCCTGAACAGCGTTGCAGGCGTTTCCAGGATGACGCCGTCAGAATATGCCGCATTACTGAAGAGCGACTCGCCGGCTTGTGAATTCGCCGGTGAGGAATTTCCGTTGCTGGAACTGGAACCCCTGCTGGGCGCACCGCCCCTGCCGCTGGACAGTGATAATGTTTCATTGTTGATGATCCGTGCGGGCGACCACCAGGCAGCGTTCCGCGTGGCCGGACTGCAAGGTCACCAGGAAGTGGTCATCAAGCCGGTTGGTCCGCAGATCAGCAGTATTCCGGGAATTCTTGGCGGCACCATCGCTGCTGACGGACAGGTAATGATCATCCTGGACATGGGCCCGCTGATCCGCAGGGGCATGGAGCGGGCGGAACAGCCCATCGAGATCGAGCCGGAGCCGCAGGACACCAGTCGTCAGCCGCTGGTCATGGTGGTCGATGACTCCATTACGATGCGTAAGGTCACTTCGCGTGTGCTTGACAACCATTCGATCGAGGTCATGACCGCGCAGGATGGTATCGACGCCATCGAACAACTGCACGACCACGTGCCGGACCTGATGCTGCTCGATATCGAAATGCCGAGGATGGATGGATACGAGTTACTGGAACATGTGCGGGCAGATTCACGCCTCAGGCACGTTCCCGTCGTCATGATTACCTCGCGTGCAGGTCAGAAACACAGGCGCAAGGCCAGGAAAGCAGGAGCCAACGCCTACCTGACAAAACCCTACCAGGAACCGGAACTGGTAGAGAAAGTAGCCGAAATGCTGGACATCGAACTGATACCGAGAAGGGCCGAGTGACATGAGCAGGCAAACTAAAGGAAGGAAAAGAGGGGGTGCAAGGAAAGTCTTGCGCAAAGCCGGAAAGGGCAGGGAAATTCACTGCATGCTGATTCCGGTCAACCCTGAAGCTTTGCTGCTTCCGACCAGCACAATGGCCGAAGTCATAGATTTCACCGAACCGGCGCCGATGGAATCTGCGCCGGGCTGGTTGCTGGGCCAGGTTGAATGGGAAAGCCGCCAGGTACCGGTATTCAGCTTCAGCGATCTCATTAACGGCACGGACGCGGAGGCGGTCTCTTCCGGCTCAAAAATCATGATCCTGAAATCGCTGTCCAATTCAGCCAGGTTGCCCTATCTTGGGTTATTGCTTGGAGATTTACCCCGGCCTGTCGTCGTCAGGGAATCCAACCTGGAGGAGACCGGTGACGAGAAAAAATCCCTGGGCGCCTTCAGGCGGGTCACCGTCGAGGAACAGGATGCCATCATTCCCGATCTCGACAGGCTGACACACCTGGTAACCCATGCCACTTTTGGTGCACTGCCCATCACCCAGCTGGACGATTAGGCAAAATCACCTGCCAGGGCCTGCAGCACGGCAACCGCCGCGGGCGCGGCAGTTTCTGTTCTCAGAATCCTCGGCCCCAGGCTGACCGGCTGCACGGACCGTGAAACCATCAACTCCAGCTCGACATCGCTGAAACCCCCTTCCGGCCCTATGGCCAATTCCAACGGACCGGGAATTTCCAGGCTTGCAAGCGACCTCCGGGCGCCGGGCACGAGCACCAGCCTGCAGCCGTGGCCGGGCTGATTGAGCCAATCCCCAAAATCCACGGGTTCCAGGACTCGCGGTACGAATGCGCGGCCACTCTGCTCACAAGCGGAGACCACAACCCCCTGCCAGTGTTTCATCCGCCTTTCCAGCTTTTCAGGCCGTAGCTTCACTTCAACCCGTTCACTGAACAGCGGCTGAAATACCTGCACGCCCAACTCGGTGCACTTCTGCAGCGTTTGATCCATGCGTTCTCCTCTGCTGATGGCCTGGACCACCGTTATTTGCAGTTTCGACTCACACGCAACGGGCAATCTGCTGTTCACGGCAATGATCACCCGTGATTTTCCCGGGCGAACAATTTCGGCGGCATAGTCATGCCCGTCCCCGTTGAACAGGCAGATAGGTTGACCGGCCGAGATCCTCAGCACACGGGTCAGGTAATGGGCGGAACGATCCCGGATGGACACTTCCTGGCCCGGTTGCAGATCCTGGTCAGTGTAGACACGATGTAAGCGCACTTTGTTATCATTCCCTATCTTTGGCAGAGCTGCAAAAAATGATGCACACCTACCTGAAATCGGCACTGGCCGCCGCCCGTGCGGCAGCAGACGAGATTCTGCGGTATTACCGTGGCGATTTCGAGGTCGAATTGAAAGCTGACCAGACGCCCGTGACCGTTGCCGACCGGAAAGCGGAAGAAATCATCCGTAATATCCTGCTGGGCGAGTTTCCGGACCACGGATTCTTTGGCGAAGAGGGCGGCAAGGAACACGAAGACGCCGAATACCTGTGGCTGGTGGATCCGATAGACGGGACCAAGAGCTTTGTCGGAGGTTACGGCATGTTCTCAACGCAGATTGCATTGATGCACCAGGGCCGGCTGGTGCTGGGGGTTTCTTCGGCGCCTGCCGCTGCTGAAATGGCCTGGGCCACTCACGATTCCGGGGCCATGCTGGACAGTGCCCCCGTGCACGTCAGCACAATCTCCGAGGTGCCGGACGCCTCCATCTCAACCGGAAACCTGCAGACCCTGGCCGGTTCCCCCAAGTGGAGCCGATTGGGGCGAATTTTCGCCGAAGCCAATCGCACCAGAGGTTACGGCGACTACTACCACTACCACCGCCTTGCCGCGGGGCAATTGGACGCCGTGATCGAATCGGATGTGAACATCCTCGACATTGCCGCTCTCAGTGTCATCATCAAACAGGCGGGCGGGGTATTTACCGATTTACAGGGCAACCCCCCCGGCCTGGAAACAACTTCCGTACTGGCCGCGAATCCAGCGCTGCACGCCCGACTGCTGAGCATTCTCAACGATGACTGACAAGAAACTGCCTCGTATTCACGCCCGCCAGGATTGCACGGACAAAAGAATGTACCGGGTGGAGCGGCTGGACCTGGAGTTTTCCAACGGCCAGCGCCGAGATTACTACCGGATGAAGACACATGGATTGGGTGCCGTGATCATCGTACCCATGCTGGATGAGGACACCGTTTTGCTGGCGCGCGAGTACGCCGCCGGATTGCATCACTACGAGGTTGGCCTGCCCAAAGGGCGCCTTGAAAAAGACGAATCCATAATCGATGCCGCCCAGCGCGAAATGAAAGAAGAAATCGGTTACGGAGCCCGAAGCCTGCAGGAACTCACGCAGCTGAGCCTGGCTCCCGGCTACATGACTCACATCACGCACATCGTCCTGGCGCGTAACCTTTACCCTGAGAAACTCGAAGGCGATGAACCGGAGGAATTGGAGGTCGTGCCCTGGCCAATAGACGACCTGCACTCCCTGATCGCCAGGCCGGACTGTACCGAAGGGCGCACCATCGCAGCCCTGTATATCGCGAGGGATCACCTGAGGAGGGAGCACAGACATGACGGAGAGTGACCTTGGCGTTTTTGCCGAAGCCATAGCGGAAATAGCGGTGGACGCGGGTAAGGCGATACTCGATGTTTACGGCAAAGACTTCGAAGTTTCCCATAAGGACGATGCGTCGCCTCTGACCCAGGCGGACCTGGCCAGCCACCGGATCATCTGCGACGCCCTGGCCCACCTGACCCCGGACATTCCCGTGCTGTCGGAAGAATCTTCCGACCTGGATTACGACACGCGGGCGGACTGGTCCCAATACTGGCTGGTCGACCCGCTCGATGGCACGAAGGAATTTATCAACCGCAATGGCGAGTTCACCGTCAACATAGCCCTGGTCCGGTCTCACGAGCCGATATTGGGCGTTGTCCATGTGCCGGTAACAGGCGTGACCTACACCGGCCTGGTGGGCAAGTGGGCCAGTAAGCATGACGCAGACGGCCGCATGGAACACATCAGTGTCCGCACGCCCTGCGCTGACCCGGTGGTTGTCGTGGGCAGCCGGTCGCACGCCAATCCGCGGTTGCTCGAGTACCTGGCGAAGCTGGGCCCTTACGAACTGGTCAGCATGGGCAGTTCACTCAAGTTTTGCCTGGTGGCGGAAGGCAAAGCAGATTTCTATCCGCGCCTTGGGCCAACTTCGGAATGGGACACCGGTGCCGCCCATGCGGTGGTGATGGCTGCCGGCGGCAAAATCGTGACACTGGAAGGAAAACCCCTGCGTTACAATACGAAAAAGTCACTGCTGAATCCCGAATTCCTCGTGATCGCGGATGACGGCAGGGACTGGCTCGAAGTATTCGAAAGTTACAAATTTGTGACTAATTCTTGACGTGATCCCCTCCGGCAATGTATAAACTTGTGCAGTTCTGGGGTCTTGCCAGATAACGACAATAAAAATATTCGAAAAATAATCAGAACGTGCAGGGAATAAGCGGCTTCGGCCGCTTTTTTGTCATATGCGAAGGACCTTCAAGAAAATTCGTGGATTTCCCGAAGCGATGCTGCTTACCCTGGTTGTTTCAGCGGTTTTGCTGTTTGTCGTCTGGCAACTTTCAACAAGCAGGGTGGCCCCGGAAACCGAAGAGCTGCAACGGGATCTGGATTTCGTCGCCGGCGAACTGGTAACCATCAAACAGCGGCTTGCCCGGTTACAGGCCCGGCAGGTGGTCGTGGAAAGAGAGGCCGATGTGTTGCGCCAGGCCAATCGTATCCTGAGAGAAACCGAAAGCAAGCGCCAGGCGGAACTGGGCCGCTTGCAGTCGGAGCTCGATTTTTACCGGCGGCTGGCCGGTTCCGGCGGAGCCCAGTCCGGGCTGGACGTCTACCGGGCGGAAATCGCGCCAACCGAGTCGCGACAGGTGTTTCAGTTCATTCTTACACTGACTCAGAACATTCAGCGCGCATCAATGATCAGCGGACGGGTGCGAATCGATATGGAAGGGACACTGGATAACCGCCCGGTAAACCTCCGCTGGGCGCAGATCAGTGACGGAGAAACGCCGGAGCCCGCCTTTCGGTTCAAGTATTTCCAGCAACTCGAGGGTTACCTGGTGCTGCCGGACGGTTTCGACCCGCTGCGCATCTCCCTGACACTGGAATCAAAAAATCAGCGTAAGCCGGTGGTGCGGACTTTTGAGTGGGCAAACCTGCTGGGCGATTGATTTCAGAGCGAACTAACACCATAGTGGGTGGTATGGATACTTTGATCGACATTCCGAGCACCACCGACAACGCAATGCCCGGCATTGTGTTTACGGACGCGGCCGCCCGTAAAGTCCAGGAATTGATACTGGAAGAACGTAATCCGGAGCTGAAACTGCGCGTCTATATTTCGGGCGGCGGCTGTTCTGGCTTCCAGTACGGATTCTCGTTTGACGAAGAACAGGCTGAAGACGATATCGCGGTTGAAAATGACGGTGTAACCCTGCTGGTCGATCCGCTGAGCTTCCAGTACCTGATGGGGGCTGAAGTCGACTATTCCGAGAGCTTGCAGGGTGCCCAGTTCGTCATCCGGAATCCGAACGCGAGCACCACGTGCGGCTGCGGATCTTCCTTCTCTGTCTGAGAGGTGTCCCGGCCTGACCTGAGTATTGACCGGATTACCCGCTCAAGACGTAACGTATTTGCTTCTGTACGGCTTGACCGGCTGGCCGAGTACCGTGACGACCCGGAATGGGTTGAGAAAGCACTCCTTTCCGATGCTGCGCGCTTTGTTCCCCTATGGCGAAACCGGAACCTCCTGGCCGACGGTACGGATGGCCAGGTGGCAGTTTATCTGAAACCGGGTGAAATAGACCGGCCGGATACCGTTCAGCCACCAACCCTGCTCGGCACGGACGGTAAGCGGTATTTTTTTGCGCTTTCCATCAATGACAGTCAACAGGAAGACATCCTGAAAGCCCGGCCGGAAGCCGGTTTCCTGGACCTGCGCCTGGCATCGATGGACATGGACGCAAAGCATGCCGGGGTGCTCGCTTATGCGAAGGCCCTGCACTACTGGCAGTACCGTCACGCTTTCTGCGGCATCTGTGGCCACGTCAACCGCCTGGAATCCTCCGGGCATAAACTCGTCTGTAGCAATGAAGAATGCGGCCGGGAGTCCTTCCCGAGAATTGACCCCGCAATCATCGTCCTGGTTACACACGAAAACGCCTGCCTGCTGGGGCGTAATACAACCTGGCCCGAAAAACGCTTTTCCACGCTGGCAGGATTCGTCGAGCCCGGCGAAAGCCTGGAGGATGCGCTGGTCAGGGAAGTGTATGAGGAAGCGCAGGTCAGTTTGAAAGACATTCGTTATGTTTCATCCCAGCCGTGGCCCTTCCCTGCTTCGGCAATGTGCGGATTTCACGCGGAATCGGTGAGCCGGGAGTGCGGCGCGACCGAGGAAATGGAAGAAGTCCGCTGGTTTACCGTGGAAGACCTCGACGCGGCGATCAGCCTCGACAATGTGCGTCTGCCGCCCCCGGTTTCAATCGCCTTTCGACTCATCGCCGACTGGTACCGGCAGCAGTGCGGCGAAGACCTCGGTGAGCGGATTCGCCATGCAGGTAGCTGGGTGAGCCGCAAAGGAATAAAATAGCGCAATGACTATCATTGAGATCTTGTTAGCTTTCGGGCTTTGTCACTTCATTCGCGAACTCGGGCGTTTTCGCAAAAGGCAATGGCTGACCACCTGGGTGGATTTCAGCAACGATGCGTTCGGAAGGTTGCCATTGTGGCAGGATGCGCTGGGTTTCCTCGTCATTACCGCCGTCCCGCTGTTGGTGCTGTTGTTGATCAACCAGGTGCTGGTATCGGCGCTGGGGTCAACGGGTGCCTTTCTGCTTGCCCTGGTGGTATTGATATACAGCTTCGGGCCGAAAGACCTGGATACCGATGTTGCCGAAATCGTCGAAGCGGACACCGACGCGGATCGAATTTCCTCGCTCGAGAAACTGATTCGCCAACCCGTACCCGAGGATGCAGACGAAACCCGGGGCGCAGCCGTGGAATCTGTTTTCCGGGCAGCCCTGCGCCGCTGGTTTGGCATCATATTCTGGTTTGCGGTGCTGGGTATCGTCGGCGCTTTCCTATACCGGATTGTTGACTGGCTGGTGCATGAGAACCACAACCTGAGCGACGAGCAAATTGGCTTGTTCAAGCGCCTGCAACAGATCATGGACTGGCCTGCGGCCCAACTCATGACGCTGTCGCTGGCCATCGCCACGGACTTCGATTCGGTTTTTTCCGCGTGGAAGCAATATCACGATGAACAGGGCCACGGATTGTTCGAGGGAGACAACGGTTTCCTGCTGGCGAGCGCGCGGTGCATCGTACTGACCGGCCATGCGGCCCAGGACGGTTACGCCGACCAGATCGAAGGGCCCATGATCTGCCTGCAACAGGCAATGGATCTCACCTGGCGAATTCTTGGTGTCTGGCTGACCGTGCTGGCTTTGTTGCTGCTTATTGGCGTAATCGTCTGACTCTGCAAGCTGCAAAATTGCGTCAGCTCTGCATTTGCATCCTGGCCTGGATGGCTTCGGCCACCTCTATGGCGGCGGATGAGGATCCCTTGCTGCAGGCCGACGGATCGGTGTTTCATTTCGAAGGCACCGCGACCCGCATCATCACGCTTTCCCCCCATTTGACTGAAATAGTCTATGCAGCGGGCGCGGGTGACCGGCTGGTCGCAACGGTCGAATACAGCAATTACCCGGAAGCCGCAATAGAGGTTCCCCGCATCGGTGACGCGTTCCGCATCGATGTCGAACGAATCATCACGCTGCGCCCCGACCTGGTCATCGCCTGGGGTTCCGGGAATCCGCAGGCCGCCGTTGAGCAGTTACGCTCACTTGGCGTGCCGGTATGGTCCGTTGAAATCGATGAGCCGGAGGAAATAGCGGATGTCCTTGAGTCGCTGGGACATTTGATCGGACAAGCGGAACCGGCCCGCTCGGCGAGCATGGAGATTCGCCGGCGGCTGACCGCCCTGTCCCATCAGTATGACGGCGTGGAAACTCTGCGGTATTTCTACCAGATCGGGTCCAGGCCGCTGTTTACGATCAATGGAAACCACCTGATCAGCCAGGGCCTGGACCGTTGCGGTGGCCGGAACATTTTCAGCCAGGAGCCTGGCCTGGCATTCCAGGTCAGCTACGAGTCCGTGATTGTTGCGGACCCGGACGCCCTGTTCGCTCCCTGGCAGGAAGACTCGCCCAAGCCGCTGGATACCTGGCAGGAATGGCCCTCAATGAAAGCGGTCAGGCAACAGGCGCTTTTCCTGTTGCCTGCTGATCCGGTTAGCCGGGCCACTCCGCGGTTCTTGGACTCGCTGGAGTTGGCCTGTAAGCTGTTGCACCAGTTACGGGGACGAGAGACCGAATGAATAGCACACTGATTGACTCGCCAGTTGGCGTCATGGCCGTTTTGGTCGCTGTAGTCAGCTTCTGGTTCTGGCTTGAAAAGAAAAGCGGATGGAGGATTTTTGACTATCTGCCGCCATTGATTTTCATCTACGCCACGCCCGTGGTTCTTTCCAATACTGGCCTGATCCCCTATGAAAACGCCGCTTACGACTTTCTCAGGCAGTACGGGCTGCCTATATTCATCTGCCTGATGCTGATCAAGGTGGACGTGCTCGGGGCCGTTCGCATCATGGGCAAGGGCGTTTTCGTTATGCTGATCGGCACAGTGGGGGTGGTGCTGGGTGGCTTCCTGGCCTATGCCCTCGGCCAGGCCATCGTTACGCCGGATGGTTTTGCATTGAAGTTTCCCTTGCCCGAAGACAGCTGGAAAGCCTTCGGGACGCTCTCAGGAAGCTGGATTGGCGGCACCGGCAACATGACGGCCGCACACGCCGCCCTGGATGGAACCGGTGAGCACATGACCATGGCGGCAGCAGCCGACCAGATGGTCTACCTGATATGGCTGCCCCTGCTGCTGGGCTCCCGCGCATTTGCCGATAAGTTCAACCGCTGGATGCGCGTGCCGGCCAACCGCCTGGAGCTGATGGACCAGGCTGCGGCAGCGCATCAGAATTCCGAGCAAGCACCAAAAATGATCCAGCTGCTCTACCTGGCGCTGATCGCGCTGAGTTTCACCTGGATCTCCCTGGAGCTGTCGCATGTCCTGCCGCCCGTGGTGGTTGGCGGTGCAACAGTGATCAGCGCCAGCACCTGGCTGATCCTGCTGGTGACGACTCTGGCGCTTGTCGCATCCGCAACCCCGGCCAGAAACCTGCCGGCCGCCCACCCCATTGCCATGGCCATCATTTATGTTTACGTGGCCCGGATCGGCGCGACCATGGACCTCAGCAACGCCAGTCTCGAAACCATGGGTGCCTTCGTCCTGATGGCCTACGTGTGGATCTCGATCCACGGTATTTTCATCCTGGCCGGCGCCTGGCTGTTCCGCGTGGACGTGCACACGCTGGCCATTGCATCGGCAGCCAATATCGGTGGCGCCGCTTCGGCGCCGATCGTCGCCGCACATCACCGCGAGTCGCTGGTGCCGGCCTCCATCCTGATGGCGATGATCGGATATGCGCTCGGAAACTATCTCGCCATCCTCACCGGCCGCCTTGGTCAATTGCTCGTCAGCTGAATTTTCGGAGTTCTGAATGAAACGTTTACTCATACCACTGTACTTTTTGTCTGCCTGTTCCCTGGCTCATGCCGAAACCACGGTGCTGGAATGCGCCCGCCTTGTCGATGTGGAACGGGGCCGCCTGGTGGAAAACCAGCAGATTCTGATCGAGGACAACCGGATTACCGCCGTTGGGAAAAGCGTGACTGCCGGCAACGACGCCGATCGCATTCAACTCGACACCTGTCTCCCGGGCCTGATGGACATGCATGTTCATCTCTCCGGCCAGATGTCACGCAACGGCTACATCAAGCGCTTCCAGAACAACGCGGCAGACCAGGCGCTGCTGGCCAGTCATTACGCGAATATCACGCTGCAGGCAGGATTCACCACCGTGCGTAACCTCGGCGATTCCTACGATGTGACCGTTGCTCTTCGCAATGCGATCAGTGAAGGGGTCGCCACCGGGCCGCGAATCTTCACCGCAGCCAAGACCATCGCGACCACCGGTGGCCACGGAGACCCGACCAACGGTTTTCGCGAGGACATGATGGGAGACCCGGGCCCCGAAGAAGGCGTGATCAACAACGCGGATGATGCCCGCAAGGCCGTGCGGCAACGGTACAAGGATGGCGCCGACATGATCAAGATTACCGCTACCGGCGGCGTGCTGAGCCTGGCCAAGAGCGGTCAGAACCCCCAGTTTACGATGGAAGAACTCGAGGCCGTGGTTGAGACAGCGACCGACTACGGAATGACCGTCGCGGCCCACTCGCACGGCACCGAAGGCATGAAACGGGCCGTTCAGGCCGGCGTCACATCGATCGAGCATGGGACCTTCATGGATGATGAAGTGATGAGCCTGATGAAAAAACAGGGTACCTACTATGTACCCACCATTTCAGCCGGCAAGTTCGTCGCCGAAAAAGCGGAAGAAGAAGACTACTTCCCGCCGGTGGTTCGTCCCAAGGCTGCGAGCGTAGGCCCGAAGATCCAGGATACTTTTGCCAAAGCGTACGCCAGTGGCGTCACCATTGCCTTCGGCACCGATGCCGGCGTTTCCCCGCATGGCACCAATGCGCTGGAATTCGGCTACATGGTAGAAGGCGGTATGCCTGAAATGGAAGCCATCCAGTCCGCGACCGTAACCGCCGCCAGGCTGATCGGCATGGAAGACCAGCTGGGCAGCATCAGCCAGGGCAAACTGGCAGACATCGTTGCCCTGGAAGGGAATCCACTGGAGGATATCTCGCTGTTGAGCGAAATAAACTTCGTCATGAAAGACGGCAGAATTTACCGCCAACCGCAAAAGTGATTCGCTTCCCTGCTCCCTAGAGCGGGCAGGTGGAATCGATGATCCCGGCCAGTCTTACGGTATTGCTGGTTTTGTTGCCGTCGGTTCCAGTCAATACGATAGTCACGGTGTTGCAGTCGATCACCGTGATTTCGCCCGTGCCCCACTCCACCAGCGCCTCACCGCTGGGTATGGGTGTATTGAAGGTGCCCCCGGTGGATTCAAACATCCTGATGGCAACGGTTTGGCCAACGCTGAGGGTGTCGGCAATCAGGTCGCTGACGAGCCAGAGCCTCAATCCGCTGGTCTTGAAGCCATAGAAATAGAGAATCCTGCCAATCGGCGCGACAATCAGGTTGTAGCCCTCACCGTCTTTTGAAGGGTCATACCAGAGCCCTGCCCAGGGGGCATCAGCAGGCACATCGCCCTCGACACAGGCCGCGCCGGCAACGCCGGCCAGCTTGGTAATCTGCGAATTCTTGTTGCCGTCAGCACCTTGCAGGGTGGACTGTCCGGCGTTACAGGCGCTGAACAGCAGGCTTAGCGTTCCCCACTGCGAAAGGCCTCGGGCGCTGGGTACCGGGGTCCGGAAAATCCCGCCGGTTGATTCGTACATCAACACGCTGATGGGCACACCGGCCCTGATCTCGCCCGGAATCAGGTCCGATGTCAGCCAGAGCCGGTTTCCACGGTCATCGCTCCCATAGAAATAGACGATGGTGCCACCGTCGGTGGTGACGATATTGAAGCCTTCGCCATCGAGTGCCGGGTCGTACCAGAGGCCGGTAAAGGCATTGTTGGCCGGCACCGCTTCAGGCTGGGGGTCGGGACCAGCGCCGACATAGAAACTGTGATCGAGGCTATTGCCGGCATATGTGATCCGCCAGGTGTATTCACCATCGATGGCGGATTGGGGTAACTGGAAATTCCAGTAAATCTGAACGCCGGTAAATTGCCCTGCGTTGGGATCAGAATACGTGGTGGCAAGTATCGCTTGCCCGGACGGGTCGAGAACCTCGACTCCGAATTCGTCAGTATTGTCGAAGTCGCGTACGGTAGCCGAGGCAAAAATAATGTCAGACGCGGCAAAAACGTCTTTCAGGTTGGGCTTTTCCTGTTCCGGGCACGGCGGATACTCCGGAGCTGCACCGTGCGTTTCCGCCGCCAGGATGGTCTGTTCCTTGTAGTCTTCCTGGTCTTCCCACAAGCTTTCCGCATTTAGCTCGTTGCAAGTACCGGCATAGGGATCGAACAGGTTATTTGACAGATCCTGCACCCCCAGGTGAAGGTGGGGCCCGCTGGACATCCCTGAACTGCCCATCACCCCGAGGTAATCGCCCTGCTCTACAAGATCACCGACCTTTCGGGGCGTCACCGTGCCTTTCTTCATGTGTGCGTAGATTGTTATCTTGCCGTCCGCATGCTCCAGTACGACGAAATTCGCCTGGGCCTCGGAATCGAAAGCGCAGTTCTGATCGAATTCGCCGTCATGCCGGTCGATAATTTCACCGTCGGCTGCAGCGGTCACGATCATGCCGTCATTGGCCATCGTGCGCCATGGGTAGAGGACCCCGTTAAAGTCTGTGCCATTGTGGCCAAAATCTTCACCATCATAAGTCCGCTGACCACAATTCCAGTCGAGCAGGCTATTCGGGTTCACCTCGTCATGGTCGACGTAAGCGGCGATGGTTATCAATCCCGGATAGGTGTTTGAAAGCCCCTGTCGAAGGGGGATCTGAAAGCCCAGGGTGGATGCCTTGGGCTCGCCCTTCTCGCCAACGTCCGCTGACCGTTCCAGTTCTGAGCGCTGAAAAATGACCGGATCATGGTTGCGGTCCATTACAGGTTCGAACACCCGGGCCTGAACGGCTTTTCCGTCGTTGAGCCAACGCGCTCCACTCTCTGCGAGCACCTGTGAGGGCGAAACGAGCAGGAAGATCATGGCTGTGGTGAGCAGGGAATTAGTTTGCATTCGAATCTCCATTTCTCAAAAAGCTGTTCCTTCAGAATAGAACCCGGCTGAATTTTTACCCACATTGACTATGCTATAACATGCACAGGCTGGAAAAATAAAAAATTCGCCAGTCTATACATACAGGAGAGCCAATCATGCAATCGAAAACACTTCATGCGCCGCTCAAAAAAGGTGCGTTTTTCTGTCTGAGCCTGCTACTGGCAGTGATGGCAACCGCGCCAGCCACCGCAATAGCCGACGAAACCTGCATGTCGCCCTACATGGCTAAAATCGTCGGTCAGGAAGATTATGTTTACGTCTGGACACTGGGCGCGGAAGGCGTCGGTGACGAACAGGACAAACTCGTAACCGTTGACGTGAATCCGGCCTCGCCAACCTACGGCAAAGTGGTCAACACGCTGTCCGTGGGCGGGCGCAACGAGGCTCACCACTCCGGTTTTACCGATGACCGCCACTACCTGTGGGCCGGGGGACTCGACACCAGCAAGATCTTCATCTTCGACGTGCATACCGACCCGGCCAAACCCACGCTGTACAGAACCATCGATGACTTCGTCAAGGCCAGCGGCGGCGTGGTCGGCCCCCATACCACTTACGCCCTGCCCGGCCGGATGATGCTGACCGGCCTTTCCAACGACAAGGACCACGGCGGGCGGACCGCGCTGGTCGAGTACACCAACACCGGCGACTACGTGGCAACTCACTGGATGCCGACAGACCAGGACCTGGGCGGCGCGGTCAAATCGGGCAACTTTGCCGATGGCTACGGCTATGACATTCGCGCCCTGCCCCGCCGCAACGTCATGATCACCTCGTCGTTTACCGGCTGGAACAACTACATGATGAACCTGGGTAAGCTGATGGGGGATCCCGAGGCCATGAAACGTTTCGGCAATACCGTCGTGGTATGGGACCTGCATACCCGCAAGCCGAAAAAGATTTTCGATGTCCCCGGAGCTCCGCTGGAAATCCGCTGCGCCTGGGGCCCACACAACAATTATTGCTTCACCACCACGGCCCTGACCTCGAAAGTATGGCTGATTTACGAAGACGACGATGGTGAATGGCAGGCGAAAGCCGTGGCGGATATCGGTGATGCGTCGAAAATTCCGCTGCCGGTCGATATTTCCATTTCCGCCGATGACACCGAGTTGTGGATCGACACATGGAACGACGGCATGGCCCGCCTGTTCGATATCTCCGACCCCTTCAACCCGGTGGAAGTCCAGCAAACCAGGATCGGTGCGCAGATCAACATGGCCTCGCAGAGTTGGGACGGCAAGCGTATCTACTTCACCTCGTCGCTGCTGGCCAACTGGGACAAGACCGAGGCCCCGGAAGGCGAAGACCTGCAATACTTCAAGTCCTATACCTGGGACGGTAAAAAGCTCAGTCACGAATTCACCATCGATTTCGTGGCCGAAAACCTGGGGTTACCGCACCAGATGCGTTTTGGCGCCTATTCACTTTACGGCCAGAGCCATCCGAACGTTGCAGCCAGCGAAATGCCGGGCAACAGCGGCGGCAATTGATGCCTGAGGCCGGGGAAGCCAGTACACGGCTGGTAAGCGACCGGCTCACCGGCCTGCTGCTGCTGTTTATCCTGGCAAGCCCCGGTTTGGATGTCAGGGCAGCCCAGGATGAACCCACTCAAAGCCAGGTGCTGGCGCCCGGGTGGAGTGAGCTCGAATTCGAACCGCCCGAAGCCGGCAGCTACCAGCTTCCCCCCATCGGCATGGCGGGCGACGGCCGTGTCATCACCAGTGACAGCGAAGAAACCACGCTGCACGCCCTGATGGGCGACAAGGTCGTGGTATTGAGTTTTATCTACAGCAGTTGTTCTGACGCGAACGGCTGCCCACTGGCCACCCATGTGCTGGAAAAGCTGCAGGACCAACTCCTGGAAGATAAAAGCAGGGGTGAAGGCGTGCGCTTTATCAGCCTGAGCTTCGATCCCGTGCAGGACACGCCGGAGGTGATGAAGCGCTATGGCAGGCCGTATATTTCAGGAAACTTCGACTGGTACTTCCTGACCACCAGCGGCCAGCCTGCGTTGGAACCGATCCTGGAGACTTACGGCCAGTCCATTGTCCGCGATCCCAATGCGGAGGAAGGTGAGGCCGGGAACATTTCTCACATACTCCGGGTCTTCCTGGTCGACCGGAACCTTCGGATCCGGAACATTTTCAGTGCTTCGTATCTGCACGCAGATACGATGCTGAACGATATCCGGACCCTGCAGATGGAACCTTACGAAGTTCACGCCCTGCAGGGCCCCGGGGACAACAAAGCAGGATATGAATCCAGTAACTACCAGACCCGGGCGCAAAGCCTGGAGCGCCGCAAAGGCGTATCGGCCGAACTCTGGAGTGCTGAATTCACCCAGCCGCTGGGTCTGCCGGCCATCACATCCGCCCCGAACAATCCCCTTACTGAAGAAAAAATAGCCCTCGGGCGATTGCTGTTTTTCGATCGGAGACTCTCGCACAACAACACGTTTTCCTGCGCCATGTGCCACGTGCCGGAACAGGGCTTCACCAGCAACGAACTGGCCACCGCGGTCGGAATCGAAGGCCGGACCGTGCGGCGCAATTCGCCGACCATTTATAACGTGGCCTACCTGGAGCGCTTGTTTCATGACGGCAGGGAAAGCTCGCTCGAGCAGCAGATCTGGGGTCCGCTGCTGGCCCACAACGAAATGGGCAATCCTTCGGTGGGCCTGGTCATCGATCAGATCACCCGCATCCCGGAGTATCCCGCAATGTTTGAGAAGGCTTTTCCCGGCCGGGGCGTTTCCATGGAGACCGTTGGCAAGGCGCTGGCCAGTTACGAGCGCGTTCTGGTCTCCGGCAACAGTCCATTTGACCGCTGGTACTACGGGAAGGAAAAAGACGCGATGAACGCGGAGCAACAGGCGGGGTTCCGGCTGTTCACGGGTCAAGCCGGCTGTGCCGCCTGCCACCTGGTTGGGAAAGACTGGTCTCTGTTCACCGATAACCGGATGCACAATACGGGTATCGGTTATCGGCACAGCATGTCCAAAACACCAGCAAACACCCGGGTGCAGATTGCTCCTGGCGAATCCATCCTTGTGAGGGGGGACATTGTCGCTGACGCGTCGGAACCCAGGCCAAATGACCTGGGTTTATACGAGATCACCGAGAACCCGGATGACCGGTGGAAATACCGTACTCCTTCGCTAAGGAATGTCGCCCTGACGGCCCCGTATATGCACGATGGCTCGCTTTCCACGCTGAAAGACGTGATCGAATTCTACAATCGGGGCGGTGTTGAGAATGAACTGCTCGATCCGCTGGTGCGGCCATTGGGACTCACCCAGGAAGAAATCGGTCAGCTGTTGTCGTTTCTCGATGCACTGACCGGAGATAACGTGGACCGGCTGGTCGCGGACGCGTTTACCGTGCCGGTTGGGAATACCGGGTCAGACTAAGAAATTTTTTTCGCTGGAGATTAAAGTTCCCCGAGCACTATTGGCGAGGCTTCGAACCAAAAGTCAATTAATCAAGTGTTTTTGAATCTTCAATCATAAATAACAACAAGGCTCCGATCATGCATGCAAAAGATTTAACTACCGACATTCTGACTCGCCTGACTGGCGACGCGCTCCTGATGTTTTACAGCTGCGCCGAGCATTTCCATGCTGAAGCCTGCCAGGGTACAGCCATGGCGGTTTCGGGCGAGCCGGTAGCCGACCTGAATTACCTGATGTTGAATAGCGGGGACAGCGCGGCACTTGCAGCATTCGGTCGTTATGTGGACTGGTGTGACGAGCGCGAACTGCCATTTGCCTGCATGGTCGCGCCCGATGCCAGCGAGGCTGCCGCTCCGGTATGCGAACAGCTGGGCCTGGTCTATGCCACCGACTGGCCTTTGATGGTGTGTCCGGGAGAGGCAGCTGTGGATTTCCAGGTTCAGGGCGTTGATATTCGCAAACTGCAAACTGAAGACGACTACAATGGCATGGTAGAAGTAATGGAGAGCGCGTATCAGATGCCAGGCGCCAGTGTGCGTCGGGCCATGCCGCTACGCCTGGTGCAATCACCTTCGCTGGATATTTACCTGGCTGAACGCGATGGCAAAATACTTTCTACCGTAACAGTCACCCGGCACGGCGAGGTGATTGGTGTTTGGGCCATGGGTACCCACGTAGATGCACAAGGGCAGAAAATAGGAAAAGCCCTGCTTTCACGGGTCATGTTTGGTGCCAGGCAAGCCGGAGCCACTGCATTTTTCCTGGGCGCTACACCTGCCGGATTTCCACTTTATCAGCGACTTGGCTATGAAACGTTGTACACGGCAAAAGTCTGGGTCCGAGGTGAAACCCACCAGGCCTGATCCTGGCTCGACCGTTTGAGTCAATATACGAAACTATATTATTTATGCAATCCAGGTTACCAGGCTATTTGTGACCAAAATCCCAGCGGAAACCGACGGTCAGCTCGTTTCTGCGAGGGGTGCCGTCATGCAACAGGCCATTATCCATCCGGTATTCGAGGTACACCATCCGGTTGAATGAGTCTAAGGTGTAGCGAAAGCCCAGAACGTAATAGTGGACCTCGTACTCCCTGGCTTCCGGGTCATCGCTGTCGGGGCCAAACCAGTTGCCGCCTCCGATCAGCCACCAGCGATCCTTGAACTGCCACTGGGCGTAGAGCTCCACGCCGTATCCGTCTACATACTGGTCCGTGTCCGTGGTCATGATGTTTTCCAGCCTGGCCACGACCAACGCGGCATACCAGTGATCGCCATAACTACGGAACGCGGTGGCAATGGCTCTCGCATCTCCGTTGATTCCCGCCCCCCTGATCCTCCCGTCTTCCAGGTTATCGATCTTGGATACATGGGCGGCCAGGCCAATACCCCTGTCTTTCTCCGTCTCCAACCAGGCGCTCGCACCATAGGAGTCGCCGTAATACCGGTCTTCAACCCAGGGGATCGGGCGGCCATACTGGTACTGCACGTTCAGGTTGAATGGCTTGATGTTCAGCGCGCTGATACCGCTCGTGTGGATGCGGGCCTGAATCACGTCATCCGCACGCCCCGTGCCAGTCGGGCCACCGTCGGTGCGTGCGTTGTAAACGCCCGCGGCGCTGCCGCCGAAAATCGAAAAGCGATCCGTCATGCCGGCGATCTTGTAGTAAGCAGACCAGTTCTTGCCCCAGGACATGGTCAGGTTTTCCGAATCGAAACCGCCATATAGCAGCCGCTTGGTCAAACCGTTTTCCGGGTTCTCCTCGTTACCTCCTTTCTCTGTGAAGGTATCGAGCACATCAAAGCCCGCCTCCGCACGCCCGAACAGCCACCACTTTTTGCCCAGCGGCAACTCACCCCGGATACCGATACGGGAGGCGCCGTCACCGAGATTGAACTCAGTAAGCTCATTTTTTTCGTTAAAGTTGTTGATCGCATGCAGGCGGACGCTGCCGTAGATCTGGATTCCTTTCCAAAGCTGGCGCAGGATCGGCTCTTCCTGCAGTTGGGAACGACGCTGTGCTTCCGGATCCTCGTTGAGGGCGGCTTCTTTACCGCGCGCGGTCTCCCCCGCTTCCTCGAGGACTTCCTCTACCTGTTCCTTCTCCTCCTCGGTCATACCGATCTGGAGATCGATTGGCCCCGCTGCCGGTTCCGATACTTCATCCTGTGCAGCTTCAGGTTCCTGAACCACTTCCTGGTCCTGGGCCCACGCAAGGCCGGTTACCAACAGGAACGCCGGAATGCATTGCAGTAATAGCCTGATTGTTGCTCTTCTACAGGGCATCGGCACATTATCGTTAATTTGTTCGATAATTTTTACCATTAATTGCCTGTAGCGATTAAACTGAAAAGCGTCGTCAGA